>CAKZNE010000202.1 GCA_937129395.1 uncultured Cryomorphaceae bacterium
TTTCAACGCCGTTGGTAAAACCATTTACAATAAAGAGATCCCAGCAGGGTCTGATGGAAACATTGAAATTGATCTTAAAAGTATAAAATCAACTTACCTAATTGTTAAAGTAAACGGTTATTCCCAAAAAGTGGTTTTAGAAAAATAGAAAACTGCACTATTAACTTAGTGCAGCTATCCTTTCTTCCAATACCTTAATTTTCGATTCTGCATCCTCACGCTTTTGCTTTTCAGCATTTACAACAGCATCCGGAGCATTATTTACAAACCTCTCGTTTGCAAGCTTTTTGTTTACCGAATTAAAAAATCCCTTTTGGTATTCCAAATCTTTTTGAAGCTTGGCAATTTCTTCTTCTACATTTACATTGTCACCAGCAGGAACAAAAAATTCGAAGGGTCCAGCTAAAAATGTAAATCCTATTCCGTCCTTTTCTTCGTTTATCTCCATGCTTTCCAGATTTCCCAAATTCATTATCAAATCCTTTAGTGAAGTTGGGTAGGAATCTTGAGATGGAATATTCAAGGACAATTTCTCCTTTTGAGGAATATTTTTAGAAGCTCTTATGTTTCGAATTCCACTAATGATCGATTGGGCTTGTTCAAAATTCTTTAAGGTTTCGGAATTAAAGGAATTAAGTTCGGGCCAAGCAGCATTGCAAATGGTTTTCCCTTCCTTATTGTCGCCAATATTTTGCCACAACTCTTCCGAAATAAAGGGCATAAAGGGATGAATCAAAACTGTTATTTTTTCGAAGAACTCCAGTGTTTTTTCCAAGGTTTCTTTTTCAATCGGACTTCCATAGGCTGGCTTAACACCCTCTAAATACCAGCTACAGAAATCATCCCAGATAAACTTGTAAATAGTCATCAAGGCTTCCGAAAGCCTGTATTGCTCAAAAGATTTTTCTACTTCAGCAATAACAGAATTAAACTTTTCCTCCATCCATTCAATAGAAGCTTGAGCTGATGAATTTGGTTTACCATCAATCACTTCCCAGCCTTGGGTTAAGCGAAAGGCATTCCAAATTTTATTGCTGAAATTTCGCCCCTGTGCACATAATTCCTCATCAAAAGGCAGATCATTTCCAGCAGGTGAAGTCAATAGCATTCCAACCCTTACACCATCTGTACTGTATTTCTCCATCAGCTTTACAGGGTCCGGAGAATTACCTAATTGTTTAGACATTTTACGGCCTTGCTTATCCCTTACAATTCCTGTTAGATAAACATTTGAAAAGGGCTTTTCATCGGCATATTCATAGCCTGCCATAATCATTCTAGCCACCCAGAAAAATAATATTTCGGGCGCTGTAATTATATCCTTAGTTGGGTAATAATAACTTACATCTTCATTTTTTGGATTGCGAATACCATCAAAAACGGATAAGGGCCAAAGCCAAGATGAAAACCATGTATCCAAAACATCTGCATCCTGACGTAAATCCGAAATACTTAAATTTTCATTTCCAGTTTTTTCCTTTGCCATTGCCAAAGCTTCTTGTTCATTTTTGGCCACAACAAAATCTTCCATTCCTTGCCCATAATACCAAGCAGGTATTTGATGACCCCACCAAAGCTGTCTGGAAATACACCAATCATGCACATTTTCCATCCAATGGCGGTAGGTATTTTTAAATTTTGAAGGAATCAATTTTACTTCATCCTCCATAACAGATTTTAAAGCAGGATCAGCAAGCTCTTTCATGTCCAAAAACCATTGAACAGATAATCTAGGTTCAATTACAGCCCCTGTCCTTTCACTGGTTCCCACCGAATTTTGGTAATCTTCCGTTTTATCCAAACTTGAAATTGCTTCAAGCTCTTTTACTACCTCTTTTCTAGCTTTAAACCTATCCAATCCTTCAAATTGAAGACCATAGGAATTTAAGGTCCCGTCATCATTTAATACATCGATAATATCGAGTTTATGCCTTTCCCCTATGGCCTTATCATTCACATCATGAGCAGGAGTTATTTTTAAACAACCCGTTCCAAATTCAATATCAACATAATCATCTTCCAAAATAGGAATAGCCCTATTGGCAATGGGAATAATTACTTTTTTTCCTTTTAAGTGCTTAAATCTTTCATCATTAGGATTAATACAAACTGCAACATCGCCAAAAATAGTTTCAGGTCTAACAGTAGCAACAGTTACATATTCTTCCTCGCCTTCAACTTTATATTTTAAATAATAAAGCTTTCCATTAACATCCTTGTGAATTACCTCTTCATCGGAAACAGTGGTTTTGGCATCAGGATCCCAATTCACCATTCTGTAACCTCTATATACTTTTCCTTTTTTAAATAAATCAACAAAAACTTGGATTACGGATTCACTTCTTACTTCGTCCAAAGTAAAAGCAGTTCGATCCCAATCACAGGAAGCACCTAGTTTTTTTAATTGTTCTAGAATAATACCTCCATGTTTATGAGTCCATTCCCAAGCATGACCCAGAAATTCTTCACGACTTAAGTCTGCTTTATCAATTCCTTCTGCTTTAAGTTTAGCCACAACCTTAGCTTCAGTAGCAATGGACGCGTGATCAGTGCCAGGAACCCAACAAGCATTGTAGCCTTGCATTCTAGCCTTTCTGATCAATACATCCTGTAGGGTATTATTAAGCATATGCCCCATGTGTAAAACACCAGTGACATTCGGCGGTGGAATTACAATCGTGTATGCCTTTCGCTCATCCGGAGTGGAGGCAAACACTTTTTTGTCTAACCAGTATTGGTACCACTTTTCCTGTGATTTTATATAATCATAGTTCGCTCGAATGCTCATGGGTATTATCTTTAGGGTATATATTATCTCAAACCCGCAAATTTATAAATTGTAAGTGTAGAAGCCCCTACACCTTGGCACATTTTTAGTTGACTAATTTGAAATTTTTTTATCGAAAAATTTAAAGTTAACTTTGTAGAATAGTATTAAAAAAAACACAATGAAAAAGCTTCTATTTACCCTTGGTTTGTTCGCAATTGGAACTTGGGCAATGGCTCAAACAACTGAGGTTGCCAACCCCAACGCACCAAAAATAAAATTCAAAGAAACTGTTTTGGATTATGGAACTATAGAGAAAGGTTCTAATGGGGTAAGAACGTTTGAATTTACAAATGAAGGTAACGAACCCTTAATCGTTACAAAAACAAAAGGATCTTGTGGATGTACAGTTCCAACTCGACCAACTGAACCAATTGCTCCAGGAGATAAAGGTGTTATTAAAGTAAAATATGACACGAATCGTCCAGGACCATTTACTAAAACTGTAACTGTTAGTTCTAATTCTGATACACCTACTGTAGTTTTAAAAATTAAAGGTGTAGTAAAAAATGTTGCTCCAGTAAAAACTTCTCCGGAAAATACTTCAGGTGCTTCTCTAATTCAGAATTAATATAATTCAAAGTCAAATCATACATTTGCCCTCACAAGTTTTGTGAGGGTTTTTTTTTGATTAAAAAATAGTAAATGCCAAAGATTTCCAACAAGGGGCTATCCATGCCAGAATCTCCAATTCGTAAATTGGTACCATTTGCAGAGGATGCAAAAAAAGCGGGTAAAAATGTTTATCATTTGAATATTGGTCAACCCGATATAAAAACACCCGACCAAGCTATTGAAGCAGTAAAAAATATTGACCTCAGTATTTTAGAATACAGTCATTCTGCGGGTTTTGAATCCTACAGAATTGGTCTGGTCGAATATTATTCCAAGGCAGGGATTGAAATAAATTTAGCAGATCTTATAGTGACAACCGGTGGATCTGAGGCGATACTATTTGCCTTAAATACGATTACTGATCCAGGCGATGAGATTATTATTCCTGAACCTTTTTATGCCAATTACAACGGTTTTGGAATTTCGGCAGGTGTTGAAGTCGTTCCAGTAATGTCCTCAATTGAAAACGGTTTTGCCCTTCCTCCAATTGAAGATTTTGAAAAACTTATTACGCCAAAAACTAAGGCGATAATGATTTGTAATCCAGGAAACCCAACTGGCTATTTATATTCCAAAAAGGAGTTGCAAAAATTAAGAGATTTGGTATTAAAGCACGACATCTATTTAATTGCTGATGAGGTGTACCGTGAATTTGCTTATGATAATTTGGAACATTATTCTATTCTCAATTTGGATGGCCTTGGAGACAACGCCATTATAATTGACTCTGTTTCCAAACGATATAGTATGTGTGGAGCTAGAATAGGTTGTGTAATTTCTAGAAATAAGAATTTTATGGCTACGGCTCTAAAATACGCTCAGGCACGATTGAGCCCTCCTACCCTTGCCCAAATTGCAAGCGAGGCTGCCTTAGAAACAGTACCTGAATATTTTGAAGATGTAAAAGCAGAATATTTAGAACGAAGGAACACCTTGGTTAATGGTTTAAACTCTATTGATGGAGTTAGGTGTCCAAGTCCTAAAGGTGCATTTTATGCTATCGCTTCCCTTCCCATAGATAATGCGGATAAATTTTCCCAATGGCTTTTAAGCGATTTTGATTTGAATGGGGAGACCGTAATGTTAGCTCCAGCACAGGGATTTTATGCTACACCCAATTCAGGAATGAACCAAGTCCGCCTGGCTTATGTCCTTAATAATGAATCTTTGATAAAGTCTGTTGAAATTATTCGTGCTGCTTTAAAGGTTTATCCAGGAAAAATTTAATTGGAGTAAATGGAGATACTAGAAAATGTTTCCCTTAAAAGTTTTAACACCTTTGGCATTGATGTAAAAGCGGCCTTTTTCTGTGAAATACAAAGTATTGAGGATCTCGAGGAATTAAAAAACACCGATTTTTATACAAAGGAAAAATTGATACTTGGTGGGGGAAGCAATATTCTACTCACTAAAGACTTCGACGGTTTGGTAATTCATGCCAATTTAAAAGGGATTAAAAAAGAAGAAACAACAGCCACAGGCCAAATTGTTTCAGCCATGGCTGGGGAGAATTGGCATGACTTTGTTCTTTGGACACTCAAAGAAAACCTTGGAGGAATTGAAAACCTTTCCTTTATACCTGGTAACTGCGGCACTGCCTCCATGCAAAACATTGGAGCTTACGGAGTAGAGATAAAAGATACTTTTTACAAATTAGAAGCTTATAATTTAGAAACGGGGGCAATAAAAATATTTTCAAAAAAGGATTGTCAATTTGGATACAGGGAATCTATTTTTAAAAAAGAAGAAAAGGGAAATTTCCTAATTACCAAGCTATATCTTGAATTAAAATCAGAGGGAAATCACGAATTAAAAACCTCCTATGGTGCCATCTCTGAAGAAATTGGGAACTTAGGAAAGGAAACAAATATTCATTCTGTTTCGGAAGCGGTTATAAATATTCGAAAGCGAAAACTTCCTAATCCCAAAGAAATAGGAAACTCAGGGAGCTTTTTCAAAAACCCAGTTATTAGTGGATCGAAATTAGACTTGGTTAAAAAAGAATTTCCTGAAATTGTAAACTATCCCTTGAATGGAAATCAATTTAAGATTGCTGCGGGTTGGTTAATTGAGAAAGCAGGATGGAAGGGATATAGAAAAGGAAATGCCGGGGTTCATAAAAATCAAGCTTTGGTTTTGGTTAATTATGGGGATGCCCTTGGGGCTGATATTGAAAAGCTATCAAAAGAAATTCGAGAGTCAATATTTCGTACTTTTGACATTGAATTAGAAACAGAGGTAAACATCATTTAAGGATGTTTGTTTTCAATATTTGATTCCAATTTTAAACTTACATTATGTACTTATTTTTAATTTCATTGGCCCTTCTTGCATTAGCTGTTGCAGGCATTGCCATAAAAATATGGGCGAAAAAGGATGGGGAATTTGCAGGAACTTGTGCCAGCAACAGTCCCTTTTTAAATGAAGAGGGAGAGCCATGTAGTTTTTGTGGAGCTGCCCCTGATGAAAAATGTGCTAAACCTAGCGACTCCACCGAAGCCTAGATTTTCAAAGCTTTTGGTGCCCTTTTAGACCACTGAAAATTCTTTTCTATTTTTTTTAATCAAAAGATTTATTGGCCTTTTCTACAATAAGTCCAGTTTCTATTGCGTCTTATTCTGAAGAGATGGCATATGAAGAAGGCAATTTTGATTTTAGCAGCGATGGGTTCCTTTGGCTTTTTAGCTAATGCCCAAAATCAACAGGGATTAAGGATTTCAAATTATGGAGGTGTAAATTCCCTTCAACTAAACCCATCATCTTTCCTCCATAGCCCTTTAAAATGGGATTTGAATATTGCTTCTGGTGGATTGTTTTTCGAAAATGACTATCTCTATATTGAAAACACAAATTTTATAGAGGTCCTTGGTCAAAACGGACCATTTCTATTCAGAAGCTCAAATCCAGAACTTATAAACCAAGCGGATGACCCTCAAGCCCTATATTATAATTTCTTTGATGCAAATTCCAAACTCAATAATACCCTAAGTGCCTTTGCTGGACTGCCCTCTTTGGCCTTTCGCATTGATAAGTTCTCATTTGGACTTTATGCCAATATTAGATCGGCGAACGGTTTAAATAATTTGGATCAAGATTTGGATTATTTTTCTTTGGACCAATGGATAGAGGGAAATGAAAAATCAATAGACGAAATTCAAATCGCAGGAATGCAATGGGCCGAAATTGGTGTAAACGTTGCTCTAAAATTAAAAGAGACTGAATTCCACAAATGGTATGGGGGTATAAACCTTAAATACCTAAGAGGGTTTGATGGCTTTTATTTGAACAGTAATAAGACTACAATTGCCACCGAAATTAATGACACTCTTTCCTTTTCGGGAGGGCCCTATAATTATGGAATTTCTTCGGCAACTTTAAATGGTGGGAATTTATTTGAAGGAAATGGAAATGGTGCTGGAATGGACATTGGATTCACTTATATCGAGAAATACATTAATAAATCAAGGCCTTATTTGTGGCGGTTTGGGCTCTCAATTGTTGATCTAGGTTTTGTGCATTTTAACCAGAATAGCCAAAATCATCAATTAACAGCCTCAGATTTATATACCGCGGATAAATCCAATCTTGTCAATGTTACTAATCCTATAGAGTTACTACAATCAACCAGTTTGGAAACTACGGGTGATGAATTCCAAACCTTGGTTGGAGATAAATTTACCCTTTATACCCCTGCCATGATTTCCCTACAATTTGATTATTCAATTAGCAAAGAATTATTTTTAGGTGGCCAGGTAAACCGAAGGCTTAACCTATCCAAAAAAATGGTTGACAAAGAGAATATTATTGTCGGTTCCATTCGATACGAAAAACGAAACTGGGAAATCGGAATGCCTTTAAGCCTATTCGAAGATTCTAAATTACGATTGGGTATTTGGACGAGGATCTATTTCATAACAATTGGTACGGACCATATAAAAAGTTTGGTTTATGACGATCCTCAATTTACTGGAAGTGATATTTATTTCGCCATAAAATTAAATCCCTTCAATTCAAAAAGAAAATTGGGCCCCGAACATTGTAATTTTAATTAATCAAATATTTTTTAAAGCCCGAGGTGGAATAAACCTCCATTTCTTCATCTTCGTTGGAATAAATAAAATAAGCCTCAATAAATTCTTTGGATTCAAAAAGTTCAATTGCCTTTTTTAAGCCCAATACCATTGCCATGGTGGAATATCCATCTGCTTCCATGGCTGTTGGCGCAATTACCGAAACACTTAACAATCTATTTTTTGCTGGAAAACCTGTTCTTGGGTTCAAGGTATGGGCGTATTTTAAACCTGTTTTTTCATCCACCCAAAATTTTCGATAATTCCCAGAAGTTGCCAATGAGGCATTTTCTAAGCTAATGATCGCTTGGAGTCTATTATCTGGATCCATTTTTTCCGTAGGCTTATCGATGCCAATTCTCCATGTTTTACCCTTTGCATTTTTTCCCTTAGTCCTTATTTCCCCTCCTACCTCGATCATAAAATTTCCAACTCCCTTTTCAATAAAAAACTCAGCAATCAAATCCACCGTATAACCTTGGGCAATGGCGTTAAAGTCCATTCTCATTCCTTCCGGCAAAAGCACACTATCTCCTTTAATTTTAATATTTCTAAAGTTCACAAATTCTTTTATGCTATCCACAGATGCTGAGTCAATCCTTCCCCTTTCCGAGAGTCCAAAGCCCCATAATTCGGCAAGAGGTCCAATACTAACGTCAAATAACCCTTTGCTTTCCTTTGATAATTCCATTGATTTTTTGAGTACTCTTGCGAAATGCTCGTCTATTTCCACCAAAGTATCAGTCTTATTTACTCTGGAAACCAAAGATTTAGAAACATAGGTACTTAAGGAATTATCCACTAAAAGAAATAAACTATCTATTTGGATTTTAAAGCCATGGGATGCTTCATTTAGGTATTTTATATTAAAGGTAGTACCTTGCACGTACCCGACATCATTTATCTCCTCCATGTTTTGCTTATTTGAACAGCCAATTAAACAAAACATTAAAATTGTTGGGAAGGCAATTTTTACAATTTTCATAAAATAACAAGTTTATTAACTGGGATCCATCAGCAAAATTAAACACAATATTTATGAAATTTACCAATTTGGGGAAATGAAACCAATATCTTTTAAACTAGTAATCATCTTCTTTTTGTGTTTATCATTTAATTTGAAAGCACAATTTCAAAGTGGGCTGCGAATAGGTAACTATGCTGGGGTAAATGGACTCATGCAGAACCCTTCTTTTTCCAATTCGAGTTTCCTCAGTTGGGATTTAAACCTTATTGCCGGTGGTTTCTTTGTTTATAATGGCTATCAGTATGTAGAAAATACAAACCTAATCCACTCCCTTTTAAATGCGGATAGACTAACCTTTAGAAGCACCAATCCCGAGAAAGCGGCAACCTATCCAGAAAACCCCCTCTTTTATGGATTTTTTGATCCCAGCAAATCCTTTGATGCAAGTGTAACCACTTTTCTAACGGGACCATCACTAAGCCTAAGGTTTAAAAAATTTGCCGCAGGGATCTATTTTAATAATCGATTTTCACTGGGGGCAAATAATATTGACGGAAATTTAAGCCAACCCTCCTTGGATCAATGGGGACATTTAGAACAAAAAGCTTTTGACAAAATGGATGCTGCTGGAATGGCTTGGTCCGAAATTGGACTTAATTTCAGTACCAATATTGAAAAAAGAAGAGATCGAATTATTTCCCTTGGTGTTAATCTTAAATATCTATTGGGTTATGATGGGTTTTATTTAAAAAACTATAATCAGGGTAATGTAATTGGCATTTCTGATACTATGCAATTGGCTACCGGAGGACCTGTAGAATATGGCTTTTCAACAGGGGTAGCTCGAGACAACAGCGGCTACGATGTGGGTATTAGAGGAAAAGGCTTTGGGATGGATATCGGTGCATCCTTAATTTTAAGAAGTTATGATTCCCGCCCTTACTTTTTTAAATTCGGACTATCATTGATGGACCTGGGATATGTTAATTTTAATAAAAATGCGGAATTCCATTATTTGGACCAGGCTACTGATGTGGAAATTGACTATTTAGATATTTTGGGAACACTAACCATTGATAATTTGGTTAGTAAGGCCAGCGAACAAATAATGGGTGATCCTCTGGCTTCTAAAGTTGCAGATGAATTCACCATTCTTACTCCATTTGCTATAAACCTTACAATGGATTGTTCGCTAAGTAAATATTGGTATTGGGGCTCTCAATTAACGAGGCGTTTGGATTTTACATCTAATACTATTGAAAGAGAAAACATTTTGATGACTTCTTTGCGTTTTGAAAATCAAACCTATGAAGTTGGTGGCAATTTTATTCTCTACAATGATATTCATCCCCGGATGGGTGCATGGTTGAGAATGGGGCCAGTAACTATTGGTACGGATAATATTGGTTCTGTTTTTATTAAACAAACTCAGCTTACTGGAACGGATATTTATTTTGCCTTAAAAATTAACAAGTTCAAAGCAAAATATCGGGAAAATGATCCTCTCGAGAATTGTGGGTTTTAATCAAAAAAAAATCCCACCTAAGTGGGATTCTAATTTTATCTATCCTCCAAAATCATCGAAGGCTACATTTTCTGGAGGTACTCCCCAATCGTCACACATCTTTAATACTGCTGCGTTCATTAATGGAGGTCCACAGAAATAGAATTCAATTTCTTCTGGTTCTGGGTGTTTGCTTAAGTATTGGTCAATAACAGCTTGGTGAACAAATCCTAAGAATCCATCACCTTCTTTATCATCAACATCCTTTTTAGAAACCCAATTGTCTTCTTCAGCAGGTTCGGAAAGCACAATATGAAATTGGAAATTTGGAAATTCCTTTTCAATTTGAGTGAAATCATCTAAATAGAATAATTCTCTTTTAGAACGACCTCCGTACCAATAGGTAACTTTTCTACCTGTTTTCAAAGTATGGAACAAATGGAACAAGTGAGAACGCATCGGCGCCATACCTGCACCACCACCGATATAAAGCATTTCTGCACCGGTTTCTTTAATAAAGAATTCTCCGTAAGGTCCAGATATAGTTACTTTATCACCTGGCTTGCTTCCAAATACATAAGAAGAACAAATTCCTGGGTTAACATCCATCCATTGGTTTTTTGCTCTATCCCACGGTGGAGTAGCAATACGAATGTTTAGCATTACTATATTCCCTTCGGCAGGGTGATTCGCCATAGAGTAAGCTCTAAATATTGGCTCATCATTTTTCATCTTCAAATCCCAAAGACCAAACTTGTCCCATTCCGATTGAAAGTCCATAGGGTCTCTTCCTAATCTTGGGTGGGATGTAATATCAATATCTTTAAATTCTACTTCACATTCTGGAACATCCACTTGGATATAACCACCTGCTTCAAAATCTAATGTTTCTCCTTCTGGAAGTTTTACTACAAACTCTTTAATAAAGGACGCTACATTGTAATTGGAAACAACTTCACATTCCCATTTCTTAATTCCAAAAATTTCTTCTGGAACCTTAATGATCATGTCATTTTTAACCTTTACTTGACAACCCAATCTCCAGTTGTCTTGAGCTTCTTTTCTAGTAAAATAACCTGTTTCTGTTGGGAGGATATCTCCAGCGCCTTCAAAAACTTGGCATTTACACATGGCGCAAGTACCACCACCACCACAAGCGGATGGCAAGAAAATTTTCTGATTGGACAAAGTTGTTAGCAGTGTATTTCCAGATTCTACCTCAACAACATTTCCATTAATTTCAAGCTTTACAGGTCCAGATGGGGCCAATTTTGCTTTCGCTCCTAATAGAATACTTACTAGAAGGATTATCACCACAAAGAATACTACAATGGATGTGATAATTACAACAGATGAACTTAATAATACCATAATATCTTAATCTCCGTAAAACTTTACTTATAATTTAATACCCATAAAACTCATAAAGGCAATCCCCATTAAACCAGTTACGATAAAGGTTATACCTAATCCTCTTAAAGCAGGAGGAACGTTTGAGTAACGGATTTTTTCGCGAATGGCGGCAATAGCTACAATGGCTAAAAACCAACCAATACCAGAACCAAATCCATAAACCCCAGCTTCCGCAATTGTTCCAAAATCTTTTTGTTGCATAAACAATGCACCTCCAAGAATAGAACAGTTTACTGCGATTAGAGGTAAGAAAATCCCCAAAGCACCGTATAGGGCTGGAGCAAATTTCTCTACTATCATTTCAACCAATTGCACAATAGAAGCAATTACTGCTATAAACATGATAAAGCTAAGGAAGCTTAAATCAATTTCTGCCAATTCTGGGCTTAACCAGCCTAGAGCACCTTCACGCAATACATAGTTTTCCAACAACCAATTTACTGGGACGGTAACCACCAAAACAAATATTACGGCTGCTCCAAGTCCTACTGCTGTTTTTACTGTTTTTGATACCGCCAAATAGGAACACATCCCCAAGAAATAGGCGAAAATCATATTTTCTACGAAAATTGACTTTACAAATAAGCTTATTAAATCTTGCATAATTCTTTCGCTTGACTAATTAATCCTCAATGAGTTTTGTGTTTCTACTTCTTTGAATCCAAATAATGATTCCTACAACGATAAGTGCCATTGGAGGGAAAAGGAAGAATCCATTATTAGAATAGAAACCACCTTCATCAATATACCATGCATGAGGAATAATCTGGAATCCAAATAAAGTTCCAGAACCAAATAACTCTCTTACAAATGCAACGGCTATCAGAATCCAAGCATATCCAAAGGCATTTCCCAAACCATCTAAAAAGGATTTCCAAGGGGAATTGGCCAAGGCAAAAGCTTCGAACCTTCCCATAATAATACAGTTGGTAATAATCAAACCGACAAAAACCGATAATTCTTTACTTACATCGTAGGCGTAAGCTTGTAATACTTCGTTCACCAAAATTACCAGGGACGCTACTACAACTAGCTGAACGATAATACGAATACGAGATGGGATTAAATTCCTCAATAAGGAAATAACCACATTACCAATAGATAGTACGGCCAAAACTGAAATGGACATTACAACCGCCGGTTTCAGCTGAACAGTAATTGCCAAGGCAGAACAAATTCCTAAAACCTGTACTGATATTGGGTTACTATCGTTTAATGGATCGGTAATTAACCCTCTATTCTTTTTGGAGAATAAAGGTTCTTTTTTCTTTACTTCTTTTACTTCTGTGCTCATTATTCAATAATTATTGCCGCAGCAGTTAGTGAATCAACTTTTACAGTATTTGAATCCATAGGTTCAATGCTAACTTCTTCCACTTTTTCGAGAACAGGTTTAGCAGCCATTGCTCTTTTTTCTAAAAATGGAATATAATTTTTAATGCAATCTCTTAGCATATCATCAACTCCAACGGAAGTGATGGTACCGCCTGAAATTCCATCCACTTGGTAATCTCCGCTGGCATCTCCTTTTCTTACTTCAATGGAAACAAACTCTCCATTTTCAAGAATCTTTTTTCCAGGAAACTGATCCATGAAAATTCCTTTGGAAATTTCTGCACCCAAACCAGGAGTTTCCCCTTTATGATCGAAGGTAGCCCCGATAATTGTATTGGCATCCTCCATTAAAGAAACATAACCCCAGATCGGACCCCAAAGTCCACCTCCTCTAACAGGAATAATATAGCAAGTAGCACCGTCCTTATCCGCAATGAATAATGGAAGGGTTCGTACATTACCTTCTTTTTTAATTTCCTTTGCCAAATCGATATCCAAAGCAGCAACATCTGGAGATTCTACTACCTCTCCACCTTTAATTACCAATTCTTCTTTGATGTAATTCGAAAAGACTCCATCCGCACCATCCCTTTCCACTGTTATCCCAATAGATTTAAGAATGTTCTGCTTACTTTCTAAAGCAATGTTTTTATCCTGTAATGGCTTCAAACTAGTTGATGCAAAAGACAGAATTGCTGCTACCACCACTACCATAACGGTAGCAAAAATGAAGGTATAACTGTTCTTATTAACGTCCATATTATTAAGCCGTTTTAACTTTTAATCTTTTCTTACGTTTCTTCACATTTCCTTCTACAACATAATGGTCAATTAAAGGAGCCATTACATTCATAAACAGAATCGCCATCATTACACCTTCTGGGAAAGCTGGGTTGAATACTCTAATCATGATACATAACATACCAGTTAAAAATCCATAAATCCATTTCCCTTTTGAAGTTTGCGATGCCGACACTGGATCCGTTGCCATAAACACAACACCAAAAGCAAAACCACCCATTATAAGATGCTCCCAATAAGGAACCTCCATAAATCCTTGTTGCTCTGGGCTGATCATAAATTCAGCAATCCCATTAAATATTAATCCCATGGTTAAGCCACCAAGGACAGCACTCAACATAATTTTCCAACTTCCTATACCTGTATAAATAAGTATCGCAGCACCGATAAGAATGGCAACTGTTGATGTTTCTCCAATAGAACCTGGAATATTTCCTAAAAACATATCCATTGGTTTAATATCAGTTGAACCTGTTGTTGCCAATTCCCCTAAAGCAGTTGCTCCAGAAAAACCATCAGCTACAGCTTGACCTTCATTTAAAGAAGTGTTAATCCAAACCTTATCACCCGACATAAATGTAGGATATGCAAAAAAGGCAAATGCCCTTGCAGTTAGAGCTGGGTTAAGAATATTCATTCCAGTTCCACCGAATACTTCTTTACCAATAACCACAGCAAAGGCTGTAGAAAGTGCTACCATCCATAAAGGAATGTCCACAGGCATAATTAATGGAATAAGCATTCCTGAAACCAGAAAGCCCTCATTAATTTGATGTTTTTTGATAACACAAAAGGCGAATTCGATACCCAGTCCTACCGAGTAAGAAACAATTACCAATGGAAGAACTTTCATGGCACCAAAACCAACTTGCTCCCAAAAAGTTACAGTTTCATTTAGTCCCAAAGCCAAATAGTGTTGGTATCCAGCATTCCACATTCCAAAAAGAAGTGCGGGAACAAGAGCCATCACTACAGTGATCATGGTTCTTTTTAAGTCAATACCGTCTCTTATATGAGCACCACTGTGAGCAGAATGCCCAGGTACAAACAAGAATGTGGCAAAACCATCATAAACAGGGTAAAGCTTTTCCAGCTTTCCGCCCTCTTCAAAATGAGGTTTTACACTTGCTAATAGATTTTTAAATAACTTCATTTTACCTAAAATTCTTTATTAATCTCCTAATTCGTTCAACATTAAGTCAAGTCCTTCCCTCACTGTTTCTTGAACAGGAATTTTTGAAGTACAAACAACTTCACAAAGAGCAAAATCTTCTTCTACCACTTCATAAAGGCCTAAATTTTCCATTGCCTCAAGATCTTTTACCATAATGGCTTTTAAGAGTTGAACAGGGAAAATATCAAATGGGAATACTTTTTCATATTCACCAGTAACAACAAATGCTCTTTCTTCACCGTGCATTCCACTGTCCAAAGCGTATTTTTTATTTGGCATCATCCAAGAAAACATAGCTCTAGAAATACTGAACTTGTTTAATCCTGGGCTAATCCATCCAAAAAACTCTTCTTCATCTCCCTCTGGGATAACAGTAATTTGGCGGTCAAAAGATCCCAAATAACCATCGGAGTTAATTCTTGTTCCTGTAAGAACACCTCCAGAAATATATCTCACTTTTCCATCAGAAACATTATCTGCTAAGAAATTTTTAACAGAAGCACCAATGCGAGTTTTATAATATCTTGGTTTTTTCACCTCAGATCCAGCAACGGCTATGTTAATTTGAGCATCGTATTTTCCTTCTAGGAATAATCTTCCGATGATAATAACATCCTGTGGGCTAAGTGTCCAAACATATTCACCTTTATTAATAGGATCAATATTGTGAATTTGAACCCCCACATTCCCAGCTGGGTGAGGTCCATGGAATTTTTTAATTTCTACCCCTTTGCAGGAAGTGAAAACATTACTTGGGTTGGTTCTAGCGTCTACTCCCAAATAAACTTTTCCTTCCGTCAATTTCCCTAAGGCATCTATTCCGGTTTGGAATTCCTTATCCATACCATGAACAACAAAATCCATATCCGGAGATATTGGGCTTGTATCAAAGCATGAAATGAAAATTGATTTTGGGCTTCTTTCCGGATTGGCTACAATATTATATGGACGTTGTTTGATCAAAGGCCAGCATCCTGAACTCAATAACTTGTCTTTAACGGCTGCGGTGTCCAATGAACCTGGATCTGCTTTTCCGAAATCAACAAATTTTGTTTCCTTATCCGCAAGAATGCGAATGGCTACTAATCTTCTTTTCTCACCACGTACAATTTCCGTAATTTCTCCACTCACGGGTGAGCAAATCTTTACGGATTCTTTGTTTTTATCGAAAAGGATTGGGCTTCCTGCCTTTACTTCGTCACCTTCTTTTACAAGAAGTTTGGCCTTAACTCCTTGGTAATCCTCGGGTTTAACGGCATACGAATCGGCTTGGTCTACGGTAGCATAAATTTGTTCGGCTTGGCCTACAAGTTTTATATCTACTCCGCGTTTAATTTTAATAAGGTCTGACATGTCTGCAGAATCAAATAAAATTCAATCTTGAATTGGCGGCAAAAGTAAAAACCATTGTGTTTAAACTCCTACCTGGGCCTGATTTAGAACTATTCTAAACAGTTTGCAAATTTACTTATAAAAAAAATTAAAAAAGCTCTTATTTTAGATTTCTCATTAACAAAACTATTTTCCCTTTGAAACAAGCCTTGTTTTCCATTTTCATTCTCCTAAGTCTTTGCTTATCAGCGCAAAAAAATACTTATTACGAAAAACCTGTTTTGCGCTACGACGATTATATTTATCAAGAAGGCATTAAAACAATCCGTTTTCACCCCGCATCTGATAATTTAGGCCTTCCAATGATCCGTCTTTCTTCGGGCGAAAGCCTAATTTTGACCTTTGATGATCTTTATGAAGATTTTGTAAACTATAATTATACGGTTATCCATTGCGATGCAAATTGGCAACCTTCTGGTTTAATGAAATCGGACTACCTCAATAATTTCCAAGATTATTATATCACCAACTACGATTATTCTATAAATGCTTTTATTCCCTATACCAATTATAAACTAAGCATACCTAATAAGGATATCAATTTCACAAAATCTGGGAATTATATTCTAAAGGTATATCGCGATGATAATGAGGAAAATACCGTTTTCACTAGACGGTTTATGATTTATGAGACAATGGTATCTGCCTCTGGCACAGTAAGAAGAGCAACACAGGTTGATAAAATGAATACCCATCAGGAGGTGGATTTTGATATAAACCACTCTGGCTATGTAATACAGGAACCCTATCGTGATTTGAAAGTGGTTTTACTTCAAAACCAAAGATGGGATAATGCCCTTACTAGCCTGAAACCTCAATTTATTCAGAATGGAAAGCTTACCTATAATTATGATGACGAAAATACTTTTAAAGGACTAAATGAATTTCGATCCTTTGATACAAAAAACCTTCAAGCGCTTTCCCAAAATGTAAGGAGGGTAAACCAAGATAGCCTTTACCATGCATTTATAAGAGCTGAAGCTCCTCGATTAATAAGTAAATACGCCGTGCAATTCGATATTAATGGCCAATATGTGGTTCGTAGACTCGATGCAGGTGACTCAGACCTTGAAGCCGATTATGTTGATGTTAATTTTCTTTTAAAACATCCTGAACCTTATAGAGAAGGTGATGTTTATATTTTCGGAAAATTCAGTGATTGGCAGCTTTTACCTGAATACAAATTAAAATACGATTATGCTCGAGGAGCTTATTTGGGGAATTTCAGATTAAAACAAGGTTTCTATAATTACAGTTATGCTCTTGCAATGGATTCGGGGAAAATAAACCTTGAAACCGTTGAAGGAAGCCATTGGGAAACTGAAAATGATTACCAAATTTTAATTTACAATAGGGAAGTTGGATCTAGATATGACCGTTTAATTGGAATTGGCGAACTTAGCTCAGAAGATTTATATTAATTATTTCCATGAGCAAAAAAGTCAAGAAAACCCCATCTTGTAAAAATTGTAACCAAAGCCTTTCAGGCGAAAATTACTGTCCAGAATGCGGACAACTCAATGACGAAAGAAGACCTGGCCTTTGGTCTTTTATAATTGAAAGTTTGGGGAATTTCTTTGCGTTTGACAGTAAATTTTTCCAGACCATCTGGCATTTATTCAAAAGACCAGGCAAAGTAGCATTAGAATATAAGGAAGGTAAAAAAGTGGCTTGGATGAAACCAGTGCGGCTCTACTTTTTGTCCTCTTTAATATTTCTTTTTTTGGGCGGCCTTGGCGGCGAAAACGATATTGTTGAAATAAATGGCATTGGAGAAGACAATGCCAACGTAGCTATTGAAAAGGAAAACTCAAGTGATATTCTAGACAGTACAGAAATAAATTCTTGGAAGGAAGAAAATGGGCTTCAAAAAATTTACACCTATTTGGAAATTTATCCCGATAGCGACCAAAAAAGCGCTTTTGAGGAAATGGAAATTGAGGATAGCTGGTGGAATCAGTTTCTTTTTAAGCAATTTAAAAAACAGCTTAAAATGGAACAAAAAGACTTTATGCAGTTTTTGGAAACCAAAACGTTTTGGATACTATTTATGTTTTTACCCCTTTTTTCCTTTTGGTTAAAATTGCTCTATCGACGAAAGGATATTTATTATTTGGAGCATTTGTATTTTGCCTTTTATACTCAAAGTGCTTTTTTTATTCTCTTGAGCATTACCTCCTTAAATGAATTAGTGGTGAAGATCCCGCATTTTAATGGAATAGTGATTTTAGGGTTTTTGGTTTACTTATTTTTGGCCCTCCGTAATTTTTACCAGCAGGGTATTGGAAAAACTATTCTAAAATTTATCCTTCTGAATTTAGCTTATGCGATTTCGGCACTTTTCTTTTTCTTGCTTACCCTAATCATAGGATTTATAGTCTTCTAATGCATTCAACAACTGGTACCGATATAACAAAAGCCATAGATCTTCTTAAAAAGGGTGAATTGGTTGGCATTCCTACCGAAACTGTTTATGGCCTTGCAGCGAATATTGAAATTCATGAAGCCGTGGCCAAAATTTTTGAAGTAAAAAACCGACCCTCCTTCGATCCTTTAATTGTGCATTTATTAGAAAGGGAACAATTGGATCCCATCTGCCATAGTATTCCAAAAGAGTTTTATTTATTATATAAAGCATTTTGCCCTGGACCAATCACCTTTATTCTTCCGAAAAAAGAAAAGCTTAGTGATTTGATAACAGCCGGTCACAATACGGTAGGGATTCGCTTTCCGAACCACCCTTTATGCCGAGAACTATTAAGGGAAAGTAACTTGGCCCTTGCTGCACCAAGCGCCAATCCTTTTGGCTATGTGAGTCCTACTTCTGCTGCCCATGTGGACCAGCAATTGGGAAAAAAAATACCTTATATTTTGGATGGTGGGGAATGTAAAGTTGGATTGGAATCTACTATTATTGATTTGAGTAAAAAAGAAATTTCTATACTTAGACTTGGCGGATTAAGTATGGAGGAAATTGAAAAGGTTCTAGGTTTTAAATTAAAATCCTCGAAAATTTCCTCAAGTAATCCACAAGCACCTGGGATGCTAAGTTCCCATTATTCGCCATCTAAAAAAGTGTTCTTTGATCAAGATATTGAAGAAAACATTGAGGTCGACCTAAATAGTATTGGGGCAATTCGTTTTAAAAATTATCATCCGAAGATTGAAAAGACCAACCAGTGGATATTATCCGAAAAGGGGGATCTGAATGAGGCAGCACGCGCCTTATTTAAGGTATTAAGAGAAACCGATACTACAGATTTGGAAATAATATATGCTGAAAAATTTCCAGATACAGGTTTAGGACGTGCAATAAATGATAGGCTTAAAAGAGCTGCCTATTAATTTAACAGCTCAAAGGACAACTTTTACAATGTTTGGACTTTTTGTACTTCTTGCAACATTTTTTTTTGGTCTTCTTTTTCTTTTTGTCCTTAAACTCCAAAATCACCCCTTCTAAAGGAGGCAACTGAATCGAAAAATTTTTATTCTTATCCACAGGACCAATTTTGAGGGACAAAACTAGCTTATTTTTATTTAATATAAATAAGAATAGGCGAAATTATGAGGCTGAATTATCCGCCTTTTTGCGAAGTTCAAAATTTTGACCTAGATAAACTCTTCTCACGGTTTCATCGTTTGCCAATTCTTCTGCAGTTCCGGACTTCAAAATTTTCCCTTCAAACATTAAATAAGTTCTATCCGTAATTGCCAAAGTTTCTTGAACGTTGTGATCTGTAATCAAAATTCCAATATTCTTTTTCTTCAGGGAAGAAACAATTCCTTGGATGTCCTCCACCGCTATAGGATCTACGCCAGCGAAAGGTTCATCCAATAAAATAAAATTTGGGTTTACTGCAAGGGCTCTAGCAATTTCTGTTCTTCTTCTTTCCCCTCCAGATAAAAGATCCCCCCTATTTTTACGAATATGTTGCAGGCTAAATTCATTTAGCAACTCTTCCAATCGGCGTTTTTGTTCCTTTTTAGAAATCCCCACCATTTCCAAAACTCCTTTAATATTCTGCTCCACGGTTAACTTCCTAAAAACCGAAGCTTCTTGGGCCAAATAGCCAATTCCATTTTGGGCTCTTTTGTACATTGGGAATTTTGTGATTTCCATGTCCTCCAAAAAAACCTGGCCTTCATTCGGTTTAATCAAACCCACAACCATATAAAAAGAGGTTGTTTTCCCAGCACCGTTTGGTCCTAATAACCCTACAATTTCACCTTGACTTACTTCAAAACTTACCCCTTTCACCACGGTTCGGCTTCCGTACTTCTTTACAATGTTTTCTGCTCTTAATTTCATTTGAAAAATTCTGAAGGGGGATTAAACAATAATAATACCTATTTACTTTGGAGGGCCAACTCCTTTTTTCGATTGTTTTTAACAACGCGAGCGCAAATCTTTATACTTATTTCATACAAAACCAAAATTGGCATAGAAACTAAAATTTGACTTGCCAAATCTGGAGGTGTAATAACAGCAGACAAAATTAAGGTTACAACAAAAGCATGTCTTCTATAGGTTCGCATCCAACTAGGAGTTAACATCCCTACCTTGGCCAGGAAATACACAATAATAGGCAATTCAAATACCAATCCCGTTGAAAGGGTGATCATTGAAACCATAGTGATATAGGAATTGAGATCTATTAAGTTTTCAACCTCCCCGGAAATAGAATAAGTCCCTAAAAATTGCACAGAAAGAGGGGTAATTAAATAATATCCAAACAAAACTCCCAAAAGAAACAATATGGAAGCAAAGAAAATTACTCCACCACTATACTTCTTCTCAGTTGATTTTAATCCAGGTTTAATAAATCGCCAAACTTCAAAAATCACATAAGGAAATGCCAAAATAAAACCGGCGATAAGCGAAACCCAGATGTGAGTTGCAAACTGACCGGCCATTTTTGTATTCAAAATTTCAAAAGGCATTTTATCCAGACAAAAAATTTCGGTAATACCTAAACTACGAGACATTTCACAGAAAAATTGATAAGTAGGAAACCCAGGTTGTTTTGGACCGAAGATAATAACATCAAAAATGATTTCTTTTCCTATAAAACAAACAATGGCAAAGGCCAATATTGCAATGGTTGACCGAACGAGGTGCCATCTCAAAATCTCCAGATGTTGAAGAAAGGACATTTCATCTTTTTTTGTGTTCGCCATTGCTAATAGTTTTCTTTTTTTGCCAAATGTTTGGCAAAGGAAAAAAACTTTTAACGAAACCCACTCATACAGAAGGCTAAACAATATTTTTTTTATTAAACCTTTGTAGTATCTTTAGAGGACGTCAATTACACAAATCAGAATTGGAAAAAACAGTATCAGCCGCGGAAAAACATTTAAAATCATTTTTCGGTTTTAATAAGTTTAAGGGAAATCAAGAAGCCGTTATTAACAGTGTTATCGAGGGTTTAGACACTTTCGTAATTATGCCCACTGGTGGTGGAAAATCAATGTGTTATCAGTTACCTGCCTTAATGCAGGATGGTTGTGCCATTGTAGTTTCCCCTTTAATTGCCTTAATGAAAAACCAAGTGGATAGTATCCGTGGTTTCTCCGAAGAAAATGGAATTGCTCATGTTTTAAACTCCTCCCTAACCAAGGGTCAAGCGGATCAGGTTAGGACGGATATTAGGAATGAAGTTACCAAACTTCTATATGTAGCTCCTGAATCATTAACGAAAGAAGAAAATGTTGAGTTTCTTCAAAATTCTGAAATCTCTTTTTTTGCTATTGATGAAGCTCATTGTATTTCAGAATGGGGTCATGATTTTAGACCCGAATACCGGAACCTTAGAGCAATTATTGACAAAATTGGCAGAAAACCAGTAATTGCCCTTACTGCTACCGCAACTCCTAAAGTTCAAGGTGATATTCAAAAGAATTTGGGAATGGACAATGCCCAGGTTTATAAGGCTTCTTTTAACAGACCTAATCTTTTTTACGAGGTACGACCTAAAACCCAAAATGTAGATCGGGATATTATCCGTTTTATAAAAGGGCATATGGGAAAAAGTGGTATTATTTATTGCTTAAGCCGAAAAAAGGTGGAGGAGTTGGCTCAAATTCTTCAAGTAAATGGAATAAAAGCTCTACCCTATCATGCAGGATTGGATGCAAAATCACGAGTAAAGCATCAAGATGGATTTCTGATGGAGGAAATTGATGTTATTGTTGCGACAATAGCCTTCGGTATGGGAATCGACAAACCAGATGTTCGGTTTGTGATCCATTATGATATGCCTAAGAGTTTGGAAAGTTACTACCAAGAAACAGGAAGAGCTGGTAGAGATGGTGGTGAGGGAATTTGTGTTGCCTTTTATGCCTATAAGGATGTAGAAAAACTGGAGAAATTTCTTCATGGAAAACCTGTTTCTGAACAGGAAGTAGGTTTGCAACTCTTACAAGAAATTGTAGCCTATGCCGAAACTTCAATGAATAGGAGAAAATTTTTGCTCCATTATTTCGGTGAAGAATTTGACGAAGTAAATGGACCCGGGGCAGCCAATGATGATAATACCAAAAACCCAAGAAATAGATTTGAAGCCAAGGATGATTTACTTCTTGTTCTTCAAACCATAGAAACGACCAACCAAAGGTTTAAGGCTGTACCACTTATTAATATTTTAATAGGAAACCTAACCACCATTTTAAAACAGTATAAGGCCACCCAATTAGATCAATTTGGAAAAGGATCTGATAAAGATGATAAGTATTGGTTGGGTGTAATAAGACAAGCCATTGTTGGATCCTTTCTCAAAAAGGACGTTGAAAAATATGGGGTGCTACTCTTAACAGAAAAGGGAAAGGATTTTATCCAAAAGCCTCATAGTTTTATGATTGCTGAAGATCATAATTACGATCACGAGGGAAATGATGATGAAATTATCACTGAACAGAAAGGGACGGCAGCGGTTTTAGATGAAGCATTATATAATATGCTCAAAGATTTAACCCGAAAAGTTGCTCGTCAAAAATCAGTACCTCCTTATGCGGTTTTTCAAGAAAATTCCTTGAGTGAAATGGCCTTAAGTTACCCTACTAGCATTGAGGATCTTGTAAATATAAGCGGCGTTGGTGAAGGAAAAGCAAAGAAATTTGGCGCTCCATTTTTAGAAATCATCCAAAAATATGTTAAGGATAATGATATTGATACCAATAATGATTTTAGGGTAAAATCTGTTGTAAACAAATCAGGACTGAAGGTTTATATCATACAGAGTACGGATAGAAAATTAAATCTTGAGGATATCGCTTCTGCCAAGGCTCTATCTATGGAGGAACTTTTAACGGAAATAGAACATATTGTAAATTCTGGGACAAAAGTGAACATCGATTATGCTATTGAAGGAATTTTCGAAGAAGACCAAATTGAGGAGATTCTAGATTATTTTATGGAATCTGAAACTGACGATCTCACAGAGGCCAGCGAAGAGTTTGATGGTGATTATGACGAAGAAGAACTTCGATTGATGCGAATCAAATTTATGAGTGACGTTGCCAATTAAAATCCTAAGAAAAAATTAATGACCGAATTTAAACTGGACGGTAAAGAGTTTATTGAATTGAATAAACTCATAAAAATTTGTGGATTTACTGGTACGGGTGGAGAAGCAAAACTAGCCATAGCCAATGGAGAGGCAATTCTGAATGGTGAAGTGGAAACCCAAAGAAGAAAAAAAATTCGCTCCGGCGATGAATTGGAATTCCGTGAGGTGAAGGTCAAAGTGAGCTAGAAATTAAAGGGATAATATTCCAACAGAATAATCTAAATACTTCCTGAAATGCAAATCTTAATTCAAATTATTGTTATTCTATTGGCCGTATTTCACACCTATATATTATGGATGGAAATGTTTGCCTGGGAAACAGTAGGTCGTAAAACATTTCGCAGCATGCCTAAAGAATTATTCCCTAAAACAAAAAGCATGGCCGCAAACCAAGGCTTGTACAACGGATTTTTGGTAGCTGGTTTGGTTTGGTCCCTTCTTATTTCAAATGCGGAATGGTCCCAAAATGTTCAATTGTTTTTCTTGTCTTGTATCGGTGTTGCGGGGATCTACGGGGGTTATTCCGTTCAGAAAACGATTTTCTTTTTTCAAGGTTTACCTGCTCTAGTAGCAATTGCTTTAATCCTTCTTTCCTAATATTCGCGAAAGTCTAAAGGATCTAAATGCCAATAAAATTACCATCGGTAAAAAATCGTCATTTAGGTTTTGTGGGAGAAAAAACCAAGTCAGCAAAAGCAACATATAAAATACAAAGCTGTATTTGAAATAAGCCTGTAGAAAAAGAAATTTCTTAGGCCAACAAAGTAAAATACCCATTACAAAATGAAGGGGAAAAGCCCAGAGTATGTTCATATTATAGGCTGCTGTGGAATGGTCGGTTAAAGCCCATAATAAAGTCAGGAAAATTCCCAACAAACCAATTATTCCGAAAAGAACAATATCCAAGATTCGAAACTTTTTAAGCCTTTCGGGGCTTCTAAAACTCAAAATTAAACCCAGTATCAAAATAAAAGAAAAGACAATGAAGGGTCTATTCCAGGAACTCCGTTTCTTTTCCTCATTAGGTTCATAAGTATTTAAGGTTCTTGCAACTAAAGCTTCTTTTTTTCCACTTTTGGAAACAATTTGGGCGTGATTAAAACCATCTTCAATATAATCTGGGAGAAACATATAAACCCATGGTTTAACAGTAGAATCAATTGGATAACCCAAACAAAGATCTATTCCCAAGTCCCCCCAAGGTTGTTCTTGTAAATAGATATCTGTTAAATCTCGAACTGTATATTCCGTTTGGATGTGATCATCATTAAAAACAATGCTGTCCCCAAAAATTTCTTTAAAAGCATCCCTAATTTTTGTTGCACAATTATTATAGAAATAGTCGTAGAAATAATTTTTATTCTCCGGCTTGGCATTATTTTCCAAATAATCAAAAAACATAGCTAGGAAGGGCAACAATAATAGGGTGGAATTCTTCTTTGTATTTGTTAGGTGGAAAATTCGAAAGAGGAGTTTACTTAAAAATAGAGCCAATAGGGCAGGGTATGCTAAATCAAGTAGGGTTATCTGCGGGAAGAGATAAAGTTCAATGGTTTCAGGATTCAGATTGGCCAACAGTGATCTTGCTTCAGCTACAGTATATCCTAAAGGTCTAAGGTCGAATGCTGGTCCTCCAATTTGGGCCTGGATCCTAGGAAGTGTGGTCGTCATCATTACAAGTAAGATAGCATGACTCGCCAAGAATAAATAAATAAGCGCTTTTGGGGAATTTGTTCGAGAATAGAGACGGTTTAAAATTTGCATTTTGGTTTATGTTTTAATAAGATGCAAAGTTATTTTGCCCTCAAAATATTTCCATTAACAAATGATAAGGCTTAGGATTGTTTTCGCAATCTACTCAAGGAAATGGTTGTAATTCCGAGATAGGATGCAATATCAGAATGAGGAATGAGGTTTTCGATATTTGGAAATTTAGCCCTTAAGTTTTTTAATCTATTTTTTCCCGGTAAGGAGGCTAATCCTATTTCCTTTTGAACCTTGTTTATTAATTCATTTCGCAAAACTGCATTCCCAAACTGTCTAATTTCTAAGTCCTCCACCATTAGTTCCTCAAATTTCTGGGCATTAATCGTGGCCAAATCAACAGGAGTTAAGGTTCGGATATTTACTAAGGATTTTCCGTTTTCGCTTCGTATGGTGTGGGGAGAAATTATTGATTTCGACATGAAGAAGGATAAAGTGATATCCTCACCATCGGGGCTATAAATGAAACTTTTGCAAATGCCATCCAAAATGAAATATTCTAGATCATTCTTTTTTCCAAGTTCGGCTAATAACTCTCCTTTATCAATGCTAACATATTGAACCAATTCCTTCATTTTTTCCATGGAATTGCTGGAAAGGGTGGAAAATGAGTTAATAATGAGGCTTAATTTATCTTGTTGTTTCAATTGAATTATTTGCTAAGTGTTCGTTTTTAAATTTTATTGAGAAATAATTACTTTTTTCATTTCCCATTGTCCTTTAGTACTCGGATAAATTGCCAAACGACCATTTAAGAATTCAATCCCAAATTTAAACCTCCAAGTACCTTTTATTGAATTTTCTTTGGCATTTAAAATTCCTTTATAATAAATGGGTCGGTGGGGTTTATCTTCCTCAATATTAGTTCCGTCAGGTAAAAAATAGGAGCGAACTGGCATTCTCTTTACGAAACTAATTCTATTGCCCATTATCTTCCCAGAAAAACTTCCAATTCCTGGAGTTCCTCCAGTTTCCAAATCATCAGAAACCTTTCCTGAGATTTTTGAGTTTAAATGATTTTCAATTGTCAGTTCAAATTCAGTTTTTCTTTCTTTTAGGCGATCTGGCACATTTCCAGAATACCAGTATTTTCCTATCCAATTTCCTTTCATAGTTTTTCATTGAGTCATTTGGGCCAATATGAATACACGGTATTGTTTAATTAATATGTTTAAGGAGGACTTTGTCCTTCCAACCGTGGTTATTACAATTCAATTTCCACCATTTCTGCCCTAGCTCCAAAACGGATCGGTAAAATACTTGTTCCTATTCCTTTTGAAATATACATTTTTGGATCAGATTCCTTATACCACCCTTTTAAATATTTTCCGCTTCCTCGAGGTTTAAAAAGAACTAAACCGAAAAATGTTACTTGTCCACCGTGAGTATGTCCGGAAAGCACTACATCAATATTATGCCTTCCTTTTTGGGTTGTAATTATATCTCTATGTTCTGGACAGTGAGATAATACTATGTTGGTTTCGGTTTTCTTTAGATCCTCGACGGCTTTTGGGAAATTGGCATTACCACCAACCAAATCATCAATTCCGATAACCGAGATCTCTCGATTTTTTATTGTTAGTGTTCGATTCTCATTTATTAATAATTCGCAATTATTTTCAGAAAATACCTGCTTAAGTTTTTCTAAATCTACCTTTCCCCAGTATTCCCAATTACCCGTAATTGCGAATTTGAGAATGGACTTGTCAATTAATTTGAGGAATTCATTTAAGGCGGCAATCTTTTCAGTTTTATCAACGGAGTCTCCAGTGAAAAATATTAAATCAGGTTTTATCGCATTTATTTTTTTTGCAATTGATTTGTGAAATGACCTTAATTTGTCAAAATGCAAATCTGAGATTTGAATGATTTTTATTTTGTTCTTCTTCGATTTTGAGATATCATAATAGTTCCAATCAATCACATATTTTTCAAACCACAAAGAATCAAGGAGAACTAAACCAATTGAGGCCAATATTCCTCTTTTAATAAATTTTCTTCTGGTTAGTTTGGTCATTTTTTAGGATTGGGTGTTGATGTGTTGCTATTAGGGTTGAATGTATTGAATTCGAATTTTACCATTCCCTATATTCCAGTGTTAAATCTTCGTATTCTGCTAATTTATAGCCAGTAGCTCGTATTATTTCATCAATCCATAAACACAAATCTTCTCTTTCTCCGGTTTCAATAAAATAACCATTTTGTTGAGATAATGTATTCAATTCCAAAACAACATCTTTAACCTTTTGCTTAATATGGGATATATTTCAGGTCAGTGCTTTTTAATTAATAAATTTTGCAACTAGTGGCCAAAATCAAGCTTACAAGGGTAATTTTCAAAATGGTTGGGAGTTTCATCATAAGTTTCTATAGGCTTCTAAGCTAAGGTTTTACTTTCTTCATTTTTCTTTTTCTATTCAAATCCATTTATTTTTAAACCCTACACAAAATTCAATTCTCCTATTCTTGAGATTTTATCAGGATTAATTTAAGAGCTTTTTATTTTTTAGAGCCAAGAGAAATGAAAAGTAAAATCCTAGTATCGTTCCTAAAGAAAAAGTCACAATATTGTTTAATAGGTTAGGAGCAGGGTGGTATCCATTCGAAGCTGTTAACTCATAAAATAGATTAATAATTAATCCACTTTCTTTTCCATTGTGATAAGCACATTCATCAGGTATTAAAACTCCGAACAAAATGAATCTTGTACTAAATGTGAAAATTATTCCGACGAATACAATTGAAGCTTTTTTATAAGGATTCATTATTTAGGAGTTCATTCTTTAAAGTTACTGGCTGTATGATGGATAAGTTGAAAACCGAAGGTAGTGAATTGTAGAATTTTTTTCTACCCTAATTGGTCCAAACCAAAAGCTTTATTCATTTCTACTCTGTACCAGTTGGTCAAAATTTAAAAAAAGACTTGGTGCTCAGAAATGACGTCTCGAATATCATCGCGCATTTCCCTAACCGAATTGACGCTTTGACATCCTACCGGAAAGGTTTAGTTCAGTTGTTGGCGGTTTTTATTTTGAAAATTCATCGAGAACAGTTTCTTTCCATGTTAATAATTCCGTGAGGTAAGCATAGTGCTTATTATTTTGAAAGATCTCAACTCTAGTATCCTCAATGGCTCCGATTTGGTAGTCCTCAAAATCGTAGTCCTGTATCTTTACTTCATAAAACTTTAAGGGATTGGATGTCCAACATAGTCTAAGAGATTCCTGAGTTAACCATTTCTCTCCTTTTTTAAACAATGTCTCAACCGCATAAAGTATAAGAGTGTCCCTTATTCCCTTTTGATGTGTAAAGGAAGATGAATCTAGAATAACTATTTCAGTGCTTAGGTGTTGTGCTTTTTGGATTTTTAGGTTTAATCCAACTTCCCATTTTGAAGTAAACTCAGTACATATAATAACTTCAGAAGTATCCCTCTGCCCAAAAGAGGGGAGGTCAAATAGAAATATTATTTGTGCGATTAGAATTCTCATGTTCATTATCCCCAGGGTTTGGACTGTGAAATGTACCTAAAGCATTTCATCATAAACATCCTTGTCTATTTTTTATTGCTGTTCTAAGCGTTGCGTTTTTAAAAATTCAGAAAATTCATTAATTGTAATTCTCATTGACCTCTTATTGATATATCTGCCTAGTAAGTAAAAGAAAAGAGGAACAAAAATTACTACAAAAACTAATAAGGAGCTACCACCCCCCTCTAGTATAACCATGATAGGGTCTGCGACGAGTAGAATTGGAAAAATAACTGACCAAATGAAAATGTAACGATCCTACGTTCCTACTAGTTATAATAGCATCCACTTTGTAGATATTCTTTTTCCATATTCCAAAGCAGACGTTAAGGTTGTTAATAGGTGGTAGCCAACATTGCGTTCAAGCTACGAGTAGTGGGTGTTCATTTAATAGAAAACACCTATATCTGTTTTATTTTAATAGATGCCGACAATTTCGCTTTTATATACTTCTTTTCCGAATCTGTAAATTGATTATAAACGAAAGATACTTTTTCTAACCCTTCTACTTTATTAAGACTTTTAACCACTTTTTTGTGAGACAATTTTTCACACCGAGAAAGTCGTAGATATTTCACTTTTTTCAATTCTAAGATAGCTTTAGGAAGGTCAGAGTAATCTTCTATTGAGATATATAACCTTTCTAATTCCATAAGATTGGACAATCCTCCAAAGTCGTTTTCCGAATCTAGAATAGAAATAGACAATGACTTGAGTTTTGTTAAACTATAAATCTGCGTAGGGAACTTTTCTAACTTATTATTAGCGATCTCTAACCCTTCTAAATTTGTAAGTTGATTTATACCTTCTGGTAATTCTTTCAAGCCAGACTGAAGAAAATTAAGAAATCTAAGCTGGGTTAACTCGAATAACTTTGGTGAGATGGAGTCTAACTTATTCTGATAGAAACATATTTCATCAACTTGTGTAAATGCAGATATTCTACCATCAATGACATCTATATCATTCCCGCCGTATGCACCATCACCAAGTCTTATCTCTCTTAACAATGGAAGGACTGATAACTCATATGGAAACTCTTTTAGCTTATTTCCTGATAAACTAATTACCTCGAGTTGTTTCAATTGTGAAACAGATGATGGTAACCTTTCAATATCACACCTATTTAAAGCTAAAGACTTAAGATTTTTAATCTTGGGAAAGATTGTATCTAAACCTTTACAATCATTTACCAATACTTGAATAGCCAATAAGTTCTCGAACAACTCATATTTATTCTGAAACTGTTTTGCATCATCATCTCCAAATAACTCTAATGATTGAACCTTAGAAGGTTTTTTAAGAGCTTCTTCAAGTTTATACTTCTTCAGCTTAAAATAATTAATATTCTCTTGAGCTTGAAGAAAGATTCCGCTCAAGAAAAAGACTAGTAGTAATGTTATGCTTCTCATATAATTTGGTTTTAAATAATTTTCGACCATCCAATACCTATTCTTTGTACTTTCGCTGGATACCCATCCTTTCTGACTAGAAGATTGAGCTAAATTTACAATCTCTTGAGCCTTAAGCAAATACTTTGTTCCTCCTTCAAGTGCGTAAGTGTCATAATCCATTCCAATTACATAATAC
>CAKZNE010000203.1 GCA_937129395.1 uncultured Cryomorphaceae bacterium
AGGCCATTAAAACTCCTATAAAAATCGCCAAACCCCAGGTAAACTGACTTCGGGTAAAAATACTTTGATCTGGATTATTACTTAAGTAGGTATTGATTACACCTAAAGTCATTAACACAGAAAGCACGGTTACCAAATGGATGGACCATCTTTCTAATTTCCAAGCAGAAACTTTTTTACTAGATAGGTGTCGGTAGGAATCTCCGGCGGTTTCGGCCAATCCGCCACAACCACAAACCCAAGAGCAATACCATCTTTTTCCGTAGAAATAGGTTAGGATTGGCGAAATAATAAAGATCATGGCCACTCCAAAAACGAGCATAAATAAACCAAGGTTACCTCCATTTAAAAAGCCCTTGATCCTATATTCATCAAAAGCATAATAGTTTAGAGGCCACATATTTTTGAAATCATTATAGGGTAAATCTGAATTTAGTCGTGCAATAAACTCTGGAATTAAAAAGGCGAAACCCAATTGGAAAAACATAACCGAAATGGTACGAACTACTTGGTAGCGATTGTGTCTGTATTTTAAAATATACTTATAGCCCAAGGCTAAAATAGCAATGGTATAAAGCGTTCCGTAAACAAACCATTGGCTTGCCGCTTGTCCTTTTAATAACATGCTTAAAGGATCAAATAAAGCGATTAAGCCTGTATTAGCAGCTCCATCTGCACCTTTTCCCAACAAGAAAGGATACCAATATAAAATCACATAAAAGGCGGTAAGTAAAATTCCTGTTGCCCAACCAATTACCCCTCTGGCACTCATGGATTTAAACCAAACCCCATTGTTTTTAATCCCTTCGGGTAAGGATAAATAGGCTCTTCTGGAATAGATTACTGTTCCTAAAACGATAAGGCCTAAAGAGGAATAAAGGGCCACTCCATTATCCGGGAAAGCCACTCCGCCCCAGGCTAAAAAGAGAATGATTAAACCCACAATTCCCAAAACCAAACCCAACTTTTGGATGCCATCTGTTCGCAGTGGATTAGGATTGGCAATTGACAAGCTAATATTGGGTTTATCTGAATTTATTTTATCCATTTTTCAACTACTATTTAAACTTGTTCTTTATTATTTTGAAAGGCCAATCGGATTTCCTTTTCGTGTTTTCTAAAAAGCTCTGGATCGAAGTTGGCTTCTTCCAATTCTGCCATAACACGGTGAATTGTTGCTTCTTCTCTTAACCATTTATCACAAATTTCATGTCTTAAGCGAATTCCAAAAACATTTATTCCAATTAGCTTTTCACTGGTTTTGTGATAAACGATATGGATGCACTTTTTACCATCGGCATGCTCCCAATAAAAATCTTCTTCCTCTTCCTTTCGTTGGGCCCAAACCCATCCGTAAGTTTGGTATTCTATATCTAAAAATTTAGCGCTATTAAACCAATGTCCAGGATTATAGGCTTTAGGGTTTCCGCAAACAGTTTGTGCTACTGCCTCTCCCATCATTCTTCCGGTGTACCAAACTTGCTCCAAAGCTCTTCTTTCGCCAATGGCTTCCCTTTGCTCGGCACAGTCTCCAATGGCATAAATATTAGGATCACTTGTTTGCAATTCTCGGTTTACCAAAATTCCCCTGTTGGTTTCAATACCTGTATCTTTTAGTACTCCAATATTAGGATGAACGCCTACCGTTAGACCCACAAATTCACAATCAATTTTTTCCTCATTTTTGGTGATTATTGCTTTCACCCTACCCTCTTCATCTGGTATAATTTCTTTTAATTCACTTTCCAGCCTAAGGTCAATATGGTGCTCGTAGATATGCCTGTTTATTAGTTTGGCTTCTTGGTCTGGCAAAACCCCATTCCAAAAATTCTTTTCTCTTACGAGCATTGTTACGGCAATTCCTCTGCTTAGGAACATTTCTGCCATTTCTATTCCTATTAAACCACCACCAACAATTACAGCTCTTTTAGTTGTAGGCGACCAATATTCCATGGTTTCCAAGTCTTGTTTAAAATACAAGCCTTGCACAGCTTTAGAATCCTGTCCGGGCCATCCAAACTTATTCGAACTTGAGCCTAGGGCAAGAATTAATTCGTCGTATTGTATATTAAATCCTTTTTCTGTTTTAAGGCTTTTGTTTTTAGGGTCGATGTTGGTAACCAAATCCTTTACAATACCAATGTCGTTTTTTCTCCAAAAATGATCTTCGTAAGGTTGGGTATGTTCAAACTTCATGTGCCCCATATATACATACATC
>CAKZNE010000204.1 GCA_937129395.1 uncultured Cryomorphaceae bacterium
GGGTCTTCTTACATCTGTCAACTGGGTAAAGTTAATATGGAAAATTTTTGGCTATGGGTTCCTATTAGGGATTCTGTTTCTCTTGACGGTGAAATTTGGTCTTTGGGGTAAGTTACCACCTATAGAAGAACTAGAAAATCCTAAAACAAAATTAGCTTCGGAAATATACTCTGGAGATAATAAAGTTCTAGGTAAAATGTTTTATCAAGAAGATAGGACCAATAGCGAATACAAGGATTTGCCAGAGCATCTTAGAGTAGCTCTAATAGCAACAGAAGATGAACGTTTTTATGGTCATAGTGGCATAGATGGCAGAGCACTTGTCAGAGCAATAACTAAACTGGGACTAAACGGTGGTGGAAGCACCATTACCCAACAATTAGCAAAAAACATGTTTCATGATAGAAGTAACAAAAACTTCTTTCAGAAAATAATCCAAAAATTAAAGGAATGGATATTAGCCATTGAAATTGAAAAGCGGTACACCAAAGAAGAAATAATATTAATGTATTTCAATACCGTTCCTTACGGTAATAGTTATGGAATAAAGTCAGCTTCTAAACGATTTTTTAATAAAAAAACAAAAGATCTAAAAATTGAGGAATCTGCGGTTCTTGTAGGCATGCTTAGAGCAAATACTAAATTTAATCCTATAAGAAATCCTAATAATGCCACTTGGGTAAGGAATGTAGTTTTCGGACAACTTGAAAACTATGGCTACATTTCTGAAACCGAAAAAGACAGCTTAATAAAACTACCACTTGTTACAGATGACCATTTTGTAGATCATAATACTGCATTTATATCATCAAAAACACGCTTAGGCAAAAAACTAAAAGCACTTGAGCTACCAGGCTTATGGAACGGTGCAATGGCTTTTTGGAATACCCTTTATGTAGAAGTACCCCTTGTAACTTTTAATCCCGTAAAAACTGTAAACGATTTATTAAAACCGAGTCATCAGCCTAAAAACTGATAATAATAGTGGTGCTATAAAGTGACTATTATATATGCTGATCTATTAGGATAGGATTCCCATCTGGATCAATCATTCCTATACTTGCAGGCCCAGTACTATTTTCATCTACGTCTGTGCTTAATTCTGCTCCAGAGTTTTTAAGATGTTTTTGTTTTTTTCTTAGTGTCCCCTTGGTCGATTTAATCCAACGTTAAAATAAACAACCTCCCAAAATGTTCAATCGAAGCCACATCCGTCATTCAAGAAAATTGTATTTTGATTGCAACAAAGCCTTAGGGAGAATGGGAAGCTCTGAAGAATGAAGAGATAGCCCAACCGAACTTAGGCTAAGTAAAAGCAAGATGCAATTTTGTTGTCAGACTTGACTTGTTATTCAAGCGATTTTTTTTTAGGAATTCCTTAAGCTCCCTAAGATCGGTTGATTCTTTTTGCGTCAATCTTTAGATCAAAAGCGATAGCGAATAACCCAAAAATGAACATAAATAAAACTTCCGATCTGAGAATATAGTTGAAGAATGAAACAAGTTTGATGTATGTTAAAAAATTATTTAAGACACGTAGGTGTTTAGCTAACATTTCTCTATCTATGTGAAGAGAATATATCCATGAAAAAGTTTCTTCCATTTCTGTTATTTGCCTTCGGCATCAGCCTATTGGTTTCCTGTAGTACAAGTAAGAAAAGCCCAAAAAGGGAGTCTGCCAGCCGAGTTAAAAAGAAACGTATCCCTAGGGTTAAAAGCGGCAAAACAAAGGAGGCGGATTTAAAAAAGAACCTTTCTAAGTCAGGAAACCGGAATGAAGAACTTTATGCGTTTATTGATAAATGGAAGGGTGTTCCTCATAAAATGGGCGGAACCAGTACAAGAGGTGTAGATTGTTCTGGTTTGGTTATTCAGATTTACAAAGAAGTTTATGGTCAGGATTTTATCAATAGAAGAGCAAGAGATCTTTATACTGAAACCGAAGCCATAGCCAAAAAGGATTTAAAAGAAGGAGATTTAGTTTTCTTCAAAATCGGCTCGAAAAAAATTAACCACATTGGCTTGTATCTATCGAACGGAGATTTTGTTCATGCTAGTAGTAGCAAAGGGGTAATGGTGAGTAATTTGGAGCAAGCTTATTTTAAAAAATATTTCTTTTGTGGGGGGCGGAAAAGAACTTAGTCTATTTCTTAAATACCACAATAAAATTATGCTACCGTGCGATTCCATTTTGTTGTTTGGTCAAATTTAGAAACAAGATCTCAGCAAAAAAACACAGGTTAATTGTTTAAGGGTTTATACCTAATGTTCAGGTTTTTAAGATTGTCTATTTTTCATTAATATTGGTTTCCAACACGATACAATCGTGCAGTAGCGAGGTGTGGAAGATTTGCCACAACTAGAACCAACAAAATAGTCCATGAATAAATTAAGAAAAACAAAAAAAAAGATAATTTTCTATTGTATTTTAATTGCAACATTTTCAAATTGTATGGCTCAAGATAATTCACATATTCTTGAATTAACTGAAGTTAAAAAAAAATGGTTTCACTTAGAAGTTAACTACCAGGTTAGCAATATTTCAGATTCGGGGTCATATATCTTAAAAGTTGGAATGGATGATTTTTGTACTCGGATTTTAATTTTGAGCATTTATTCGGCAAATTATTCAGAGGGATTTGATTTGTATCCCTGTAATAAATTGAAAAATTTAAGTGCAAAATTTGTTGATGATAGTAACTTAGTTTACCTAAAAAGTGGTGAGAAACACGTGGGTAAGTTGTTGGTTCCAGTTCCATGGTTTGTCTATTTGAGGATGGGTAAGAATTTCAAATTGAAAATGCAGATATTCATTTCGCATGTTAATATTGTCGATCCTCCTGAACTTTTTTACGAAGGTAATTTGGAAGCGAATAAGGAAGTAGGAAATTAATTTACAATGGGAATCCGCTTTTATAATGCACATTTTTTGTGAGAAACAACAAATTTGTAGAATTGGCCAGATTTATAATGAAGCTAGGCGGTATTAAAAAAGTATGGTAAAGACCTTAAAAATTTCACTTATTGTTTTGATTTTTTGTTTTTCGTGCGAGCCCAAGGACAACTCGCCAAAGGAGGTGTATTTTGATGTTTTTTATACTTTGGATAATGAAAATATGGTTCGATATTTATCAAAAGTTAACAACGAAGGTGCCGTTCTAATTGAGTCTGGAGTTAGGGTTAAGGGAGATTCATTATTGTATTATACAAACTGCTTGGAAATAAAATTTGCTTCTATAGATCCATTTTTATTTGAATTTCAAGATAAAGAGGATTCCCGAATTGATAAAACAAGTAAAGAATTGTCTTGGATATTTAATAAAAGTCATGAAATTAGTATTCAACAGGATGATTTTTATTGGAATAGTTTCGGCGAAGAACCCCCTCCATATCGACAATTGGATTTTTTTAGAAAAAATGTAATGCTCTATAAATCAAACTCCAATGGATATATTTATAGAAAACCTGTTTTGGACGAGGTAAGTCAATTTTTTATAGCCAACAAAGGACAAAGGAACAAGGAGGATATAGAATCTGTATTTAAGGACTTTGTTTATTTGTTTGAAACCAAAATTGACTTAATTGATTCTATCCCTGATCAAATAATGGATCCAAACCAGAGGGTCTATAAGTTATTATCCCAAGATGATGTCTATAATACCTTTTGGCAACTAAAGGTTCATGAAAAGAATTTTATTCTAGAAAATAATAATGTTGGACGAGCTTATAAATATAAAATTACCAACTAGGTAAGATGCAATGTTGCTTTGGGATTCCATCGCCTTGCTAAATCTAATTTAAATCTAAATCCTAGAAAAATCTAAAGGCTAAGGTTCTTCCTGTTGTTCTTTTCATTTATATTGGGTTTCAATACGATAAAATCGTGCAGGAGCGAGGGTAGAGTTTAATTTTTTGCAGAATATTAAGGTGAAGGGAAAAAATATATCAAAGTTGATTTTAAAATCAATATCCATTTTGCCAATACTAACATTATTGTTGTGTTGCGAACAAAAAGTGGTTGATGAAAAAAAAGTGAATTGTCTCGAGACAAATTGTCCAGAGTGGTTCGAAGTCTATTCCGAGGTTAGGGAATCATGGCTCGAAGCCGGTGTAGTGAGGGGAAATAATTCGAAAGACTTTATAAATGTATTTAAGGACTTTAGCTCCGGAAAACATAGAATGGGAACTGCAGAATTTTGGGGTAAAAGTGAGGAGCCCAAAGACATCTATTCTCCCCAATTTATAGTGCAACTTTCTGAATGCCTTAAAAGTAAAGAATCCTCAAATGACCTAATTGCGAATTTGCTTCTCGCCCTTAATTTTGAATTACCAAAAGAGGAAATTGGAAAAATGCTAGATCAATTAGAATCAACAGGCGAGGTTGATAAATTTACAATTGAGTTTTTGGTAATATTCAATACTTGGGTTATAATGGCTGATAATGATAGGCTCGGGGATTTGAACTAAGTAACACCGCTGCCGCAAGATTTTATCTTGTGGTGTTAGCTATTCCGAGGCATTGCAAAATCGAATTTAAAACCAAATCCTAGAAAAATCCACAGGCTAAGTTCTTCCTATTGTTCTTTTCATTAATATTGGGTTTCAACACGATACAATCGTGCAGTAGCGGGGATAGCAACGTGTCAAAATCATGATCTTACTGTTTTTCATAATACCTATTCCCATCAAAAATCAACGTGAATAAGGGAATTTCTGGCAATTCTAAATTTGAATCCATTGGTAATACTTGGGCCTTCGTTTGGGATATTCCGTGAATTAAACCAGTATAGTCGTAAATAATAAGAAAAATTTGATTCGATCCAATCTTAGCAATTGCAACCTTGGTCTGATGGGCCAATATTGAAGGTGTTACTTTTTGAAGCACTAACGAATATTCAACACATTTTCTTTTCAATGAATCAAATTTGCTAAGCCTGTCACACCCCTCCACAGCTTTAATATAAAGCACTGCCGAATACCCCTTTTTAACCAAGGAGTCTATTCGTTTGGAATTTAAAGTATCGTTAATCTTCTTCCCTAAACCAAGATCCCTAATCGAATATTGAAATAGATAAATTTCATTGCTTTGAGAATGAAGCGAGCTTAGATTACTAAAAAATAAAACAACGATTAAAAATATTTTTATCATAACAAATCTAATTTTGTTGGGTACCTATACATTTCAATCGTGCAGTATTACGAGTAACTCTGTAATTCGGTTAAATCACCTTGCTTGAAGACACCTAGGAAACGCTCAATGGCAAGTTTTCAATACTCCAAAACAATAGCCAAATAGAAACCCAATAAAACGCAATAACGAGAGCTGATGTAATCAACCTTAAACCCTTCTTCTCATTAAACATTTTGTTGATCCCTTTATAATTCTCCTCTGCCACGTACAATTTATAGTTGAAATAAAAGACAGCAATTTGTAGGACAAGAAATACTGGGTAGGACATTTTAGTCTCTATTCCCCAGTAAACTTGGAAGAACCTTAAACTGCTTAGAATGTCAAAAAAAACAACTAAGCTAAGGACAAATGCAACAATCCATTCTGCGATCGATTTATTAAACGAACTCATTATGGGGTATAACAGGCGAAAAGTCTTGTAGAATAAAAAATAATAGACTTTTACCATTTGTTATTGTCCGATACTATTTAATTGGACACATCTCCATTTTCTACTCGTTTATTACCATGCTAGGTTTAGCAGCAATCTAAGCAAAAATAAAAAAAACACCATCTCTCCGGCTGTTTAGCGATTCCATTCCCTTGCAAAATCAAGTGGAAATCAATTCCAAGAATAAGCCCTGGCTAAATATTTTTGGACATAAACCTCAGGTTAAAATTATTAAGATTGGTTATTTCATTATAATGGATTCCCCAAAGATGGAATTCCACCCTAGCAAAAAGACCCTAATTCCTTATATATTCAATCCTTTGTCCAACTTTAATTCCATATTTATCTGCAAATCCTGCATTTAATTCCAAAATTAAAAGGGCTGGTTCTTTTGATTTTATTGGAGACTCATCAAGCGCTTGATTGTCTTTGGAAATATCCACTATTTTATTTTCAGAATCTAAAAAAAGAATATCTAAGGGAATAAAGGTGTTCTTCATCCAAAAGGATTGTACTTCATCTACAGGCATTATAAAAATCATCCCTTTCAATTCATCCATTTCTTTGCGGTACATCAATCCATAGCCAATATCCGATTCGTTATCGGCTATTTCAAGATCAATTTGTACCAGCAAACTATCGGCTTCATTGTAAAACATCAAATCTCCTTCATCCACAAATTTTGGGATATAGGTTTGGGTTGTAGAAGTTGGATCGCTATTGTAAACCTGGGTTTCGCCACCAATTGGGAAAAGAGCAATTAGCAACCAAACCAGCATAATTGCAACCAGAAATACTATTCCACCCTTTTTTTGTTTAGGCGTCATTCTTAACTTTTTTGGCTCTAATCATAAAAAACAAACCAATTAAAACCATGGGGATACTCAGATATTGACCAATATTAATGGCATAGGCGGCCTCTGCATCCACTTGGTTTTCCTTAAGGAATTCGATAAAGAATCGAAAACCAAAAAGCAAGAGAAGGAAGGCTCCAAAAAGAAAGCCTCTTTTCTCCCCAAGGCCAAGTTTTTGAAACAAGGAAAATAGAATAATGAAAATCAATAAATAAGCGAGGGCTTCATAAATTTGAGTCGGGTGCCTGGGTATTCCCAAAACCTCAATGCTTGCTATTTTTGGATTGTTAGAATCCCATATTAGGAATGCATCATCAGGTATTAACAAATTCATATCCTGAGCCGATCTGTTATCCAGATTTAACCTCATACTATTGGTTATAAGGTGGGCGAATTTGATTTGATCATTTGCAATATCATCGCTGATAAAGCTCATTGTCATTTTCAGAATGGGTAAATTGAGACTATCTGTTTCTTTAAGCTTTCCTGTTTGCTCAAAATCGATGGATTCGATTTGTTCACCGTAGTAAGCAAGTGCTCTTTCCCTTACAGGTTCGGTAAATACCGTTTCGAATTTAGAGTTGGCCATATCTCCATAAATCTCACTATTAAACCAATTCCCAAAACGAATTAAACAAGCTGCTAAAGCAACTACTATAACCAATCTATCTAAAATCCAGAGGCTTCTTTTTACATCTTTAAAAACCTTTTTACTGTAGAGGTAAGCCGAAACAACTATGGCAATTGCTGCACCATGACTGGCCAATCCACCTTCCCAAACTTTGAAAATCTCCATTGGATGTAGGGAATAATAATCCCACTGATAGAAGAATACATGTCCAAGCCTTGCTCCAATAATTGTTGCCACCACCATATAAATAACCAAGGACTCCAGCTTATCCAATGAAACCTTCTCTTTTAGGAAGATTTTTTTCATGAGTTGATATCCAATAATAAAACCCAGTGCGAAAAGCAGACTGTAAATTCTAAGAGTATAAAATCCGAAATCCAAGCCTTTTGGAAAATCCCAAATAATGGTAAGAAAAGAGTTCATATAGTATAGTTGTGGCCGTTAATTTAATAAGTATAAATGAAGTGAAAAATTACAGTCTATCCAAGCCCGCTTTTGCCTGTTGATGTAATCCTTCATAAAATGGAAATCCCTGTAAGCTTAAGGTTTTTTCATAATATTTTTTCGCCAAATCCTTTTTTCCAAGCAATTCGTAGGTATTCCCCAATTGAAGAGCACTATTACCTTGGGCAAAGGAGGCATCCTCGGTTTCTATTTCCAAGGCTTTGGTAAATTCTTTTACAGCTAAATTCTTTTTCTCATCCTCTTGGTAAATTCTTCCCAATCGGTAGTGAAATTCCAATTGATCTTGAGTTGAAAATCCCTTTAATTTTATTTCATTGGCTTTCATATAGGAAATGGCATCGCTGTATCTACCACCATCAAACAAAATCCTTCCTTTTATTAAAACTTCATTAAAATTAGCCTCGCATTCCTTTTGTGCCTGACGATCGGCTCCTGTTTTAAGACTTCCTTTTGTTCTAACCAATTTTCGATAATCCTTCAGTCCTTTTTGGTCACCATCTAACATGGAACACCAAGAAAGGTATCTGTAGGTAGATTTTAGATAATAATCATCTTCGGATTCTTTTAAAAATTTATGGAGATAGAATCTCGCGGAATCGGTAGAGAATGCAATGGCTACTTTTCCTGTATGATAATCCATAAAGGCGTAATTCTCATATTCATCACCTTTTGGTCTTTTTGGCAAATATTCAAAAGCCTTTTGGGCATCTCCTTTTTGGATATCAATTAAGCTTTCCAAATAAATAAGGTTGCTGCTTTTTTTAAAATTTATTCCCAGTGAAGAAAGGGAAACATCTGTTCTTCCTTGAATTTTAAAGGCTGTATAGGAATAAATAAAACCGTAGTAATCTCTATAAAATCGGGTTTCTTTATTGGATATGGTTCTCCAATATCCTTTGTGGAGCAGGTTCATTCCCTCTTTTACACTACCCTTCATTCCAAAAAGTGAGGCAATGGATTGATAACCTTCCGGAAGGGAACCGATTGCTGCATACAAGACACCTAATGGAACATAAGTGGGATAATGATCTGGGAACTTTTCGAAATTGCTTTTCAGCAGATTATAGGCGGTATAAAATTCCAAACCTGCTCTTATATTGTTTTGGTATTTGGCATGAAGAATAGCTGTGGCGAGATGGATTTCGCTGATCATTTTTTTCTTCTGAGGATCTGAATCACTGGCTTTTGATATTTCCTCTATATATTTTTCCAGTTTTTCCCGCTCCTTGTCAAACTCCTCCCTATCCTCATGCAAAAGAAGTTTATTGGAAACAATAATGGCATTTATATAACTACAAGCCAGATTATCTTTTTGGGAAAGTGAAACGGAATCTACAATGGATTTGGCCTTGGTTAGCTTTAGTTCCAAAACATTTTCTAAAGCACGCTGGAGATTTTCATCTAATTTAATATACTGGGCATTCCCATTTGCAAAGCTTAGGCAAAGGATGAGGATAAGTGGGATTGTATATCGCTTTAGCATTTAGTAAAATAGGGCATAAAAAAAGGGATCAACGTGATCCCTTTTTATTTTATTTTTCAAATATCAAATTACTTGGCGAACTTGCCAAAAATCTTTGCCATTTTCTCTTCTTCTTCGCGAGCTAATTCTGGATCTACAAGAACTCTTCCTGAATGCTCATCGGTAATTACCTTTTTACGAGAGGCAATTTCCAATTGTCTTTGTGGTGGAATGGTAAAGAAAGATCCTCCAGAAGCACCTCTTTCGATTGGCACCACAGCAAGTCCATTTTTAGCACTTCCTCTAATTCTTCTGTAGGCATTGATCAGCCTGTCTTCAATTTTTTCAGCAAACTCTGCAGATTTAGCATTTAATGCTTCCTCTTCAGCTTGAGTTTCTTCAAGAATAGTGTTCAATTCTCCTTTTTTGAAGGTAAGGTGAGAATTTCTCTCATCTAGCTTCTCTTGAGATCCTGAAATCACTTCTTTTTTATTGTCAATTTTAGCTTTGAATTCTCTAATTCTTTTCTCCGCTAATTCAACTTCTAATTGTTGGAATTCAATTTCTTTGGAAAGAGCATCAAACTCACGATTGTTGCGAACATTTTTTTGTTGCTCCTCGTATTTCTTTGCTTTCTCTTGAGATTCCTTAATAAGGTTCTTCTTTGATTTGATATCAGCTTCTAATTCCGAAACTTCACCATTCACTTTTTCCAATCGAGTTTGCAAGCCAGCAATCTCATCTTCAAGATCTTCAACCTCTAGAGGCAATTCACCTCTTACATTTCTGATTTTATCGATTCTTGAATCAATTAGTTGAAGGTCGTATAGAGCGCGCAATTTATCTTCAACTGTTACTTCTTTAGCCTTGGCCATAAAGATTATAAGTAATTAATCGGGTTTGTATTCGTATCCGTTAAAAGAAATGCAAAACTACTGAATTTTTTCTTTAGTTCGTTAGCAATCAAGTCAATGGTGTATTGTTCATTTTCATAGTGCCCAATATCAGCTATAATAATTTGATTATCAGCATCAAAAAACTGATGATACTTAAAATCTGAGCTCATAAACAGATCGGATTTAGCCGCTATGGCCTTGGATAATAGGAAACTTCCTGAGCCTCCACACCAAGCTATTTTCTTAACTTTCTTTTTATGAAGCTTTGTAAATCTTAGTGATTCGGCCCCCATTGTATTTTTTATTTTTTGAAGAAATTCCATTGCATCCATTTCCTCCTCCAATTCTCCTACCATTCCAGAACCTACAGAATTGTCTTTATTTTCAATGGGATAAACCTCATAGGCTACTTCTTCGTACGGGTGTGAATTCATAAGAGCCATTAAAACATCTCCTTGGATTGCCGACTTCATTAGCACCTCTACCCTTGCCTCTTTCTCTTCATGCCTTTTACCCGCATTTCCAACATAGGGTTTGGCTTCAGAATTTGCCTTAAAGGTTCCGATTCCCTCGGATTGAAAACTCGCTTCGCTGTAATTTCCTAATACTCCAGCTCCAGCTGAAAACAAGGCATTTAAAACCTTATCCTTATGAGAAAGGGGTACAAAACTTACCAATTTTTTAAGGCTATTGGGTTTCGGATCGAGGATCTGAAGATTTTTCAAACCTAATCTTTTGCCAATCTCATGGTTTACACCTTGGGCCACATTATCCAAATTGGTATGAATGGCATAAATGGCCACATCATTCTTAATGGCTTTTATTACTGTTCTTTCGACATAATTTTTGCCGTTAAACTTTTTTAATCCTGTAAAAACAATTGGGTGATGTGCAATTATTAATTCGCAAGATTTGTCCATCGCCTCTTGTACAACTTCCTCCGTAACATCCAAAGAAATAAGAACCTTTGAAACAGTAGAATTTTTATTCCCAACAATTAAACCCGAATTATCATAGGATTCTTGAAGGGATAATGGAGCAATGGACTCCAAATACGAAATAATGTCTTGAATTTGCATAGGCCTAATATTATCACAAATATATCAAGCCAAAGCTTAGAATTCTAAAAAAAAGAATCTTCCATCACAAACCATACTCCAAGAAAGCCCTGACCGGTAGCTTGTCCTCTTGCATCCAAGGAATGGGTGTATAATGGACGGTTTTTATAACTCGTTTGTGGAATAGAATCGGTCCGACTTAAATCCTGAATTAAACTTTCATCTACTATTGATGGAAAAATATTTCCAGACAACTGCAATGGCGGATATTTTAAAATACATGCCGCAGTTAAACAGGAACTTTGGTTGCTTCCATCATCAGATTTATAATAAACGGACTGACCTCTTTCGTCGATTAGAAATTTCCTTTCAATTCCATCAACGGTCTTTAATCCTAGAAAAAGATTGTAATCTGGTTTGGCGAGATACCATTCCCCATCTTGATTGTCTGCCGTAATTTCATTTTCCGATTCGGTATTTCTCGTATACAATGGCCAACCTTTAAAAGTTAATTGAACAAAGCCATTTTCTCTTCTCACTAATCCAAATTCATTGCTTGATGTAGCAGGCAAATCTTCGCTGATTCCTACCGCTGTCCATTCATCCAAACAATCGTCCACACAATTACTCAAGCCTTCCAAATCCCTAGAATAGAAATATAGGGTTTTGCCTGTAGAAGTAGTCAGATAATTACCAAATGTGGCATCGGTTTTAATTTCAATTTTTAGATCTTCTTCCATAACTGGATCTTCAATTTCCTTTTCACAAGAAATTACAAGGGCTAAAAGCATCAGACTAAAAATGCCAGCAATAAATATTTTTGAATTTTTGAACATAGGGTTAAAATTACATAAAATTAAAAAACGGGACTACTAAGGGAAGACAGTAGTCCCGCTAATTTGGCCCGAAAGCCTACCGATTAACCTACCGCAAAATCAATCGAAAAAATTATCATTTAAATTATTTTACAATCCACGAGAACAAGTGTTTTTCCTACTTTTTTGCAAAGCCCTTTTAATTGAACTTTTTGGTTGGAATACAATTGATCCAAGTCTTTTGATCTAATATTTTCACTAAAAAAGCAACTCAATCCATTTGCTTGCATAGAGGTATTTATTTTTAAAACTATTTCCCCTTTCGCATCAATCTGGATGTCCATAAGGTCACCTTGAACATTTACCCACTTATCTACTAAACCTTCCGAATTAGCTTTGTTTTTATCATCTAAGTTCAGCACCATTAAGGATTTAGAATCTGGACTTTTATAGCTCCAATCTTTATTTTTAGAAACTATTCTATCCAAGGTCATCCCCATAAAAAGTGTAACAAAAAACAAAACCGCGATTTTAGAAGGTGAAATTTTCATTCTTTGAGATTATAGGTTTGCTCCATCCTCAACCCAACAGCTGATATCATCAATTTCTTGTTGTGTAAGACTAAATCCTGAACCAGAAGGAGGCATGGTGCTCGCTCCGGTTCGCGCTTGTATTCTTGAAGCTTGAGCTTGGATAGTGGCATCAGTTGTCATATTTGGAAAAATGTTTCCATTATGGCAACCACTTACAGCACAATTGGATGAAATAATAGATTTTACTCTTGCAAATGCAATTCCTGAGTTTAGCTCAATGGTCTGACTGCTTTCGCAATTTGAATTGTCTTTTACAAATATTTCATAGGATCCTGAAGCTAGGTTCGTAAAGGCACTATCGCTTTGATAAGTTCCTGAAGCACCAAGTTTAAAGGAGTAGGGTTTTGTTCCGCCACTTGCCATTACATTCACAACACCATTGGAAGTTCCACAGCCTGCGTCCACTTTGTTCAGACTAAAACTGGCGCCATTGTTATTTCCGATAACAACTTGCAATTCATCCGAACAACTATTCTCGTCGTTTACAATTAGGGTAAAGCTATTGGCTCCCAAACCGGTAAAATCTCCACTAGCCTGAAAGGTTGTTCCACCATCAATGGAATAAGTAAGGTTTCCTGTTCCTCCGGTTGCATTTACCGTTATGGCTCCAATACTTTGTCCACATGAGGTATTGGTGCTCGAAACCAAAACCAATACAGGTGGGGTGGCACAGAGATCAACTTGTTCCACTGGTTTTACATCGTTGGTACAGGCGTTTGCGGCTACTAGCAACAAAAGAACTGCGGAAAAATTTTTAAGTTTCTTCATTGTTATTTATTAATTTAATTTAGTTGGTAAGAAGTTTTTGAATTACAATTTTGTCATTATTATCCTGAACTTTAATAAAATACAGTCCTGGCTCTAAAACAGGTATGGATAAATGTATTTGCTCAGAATAGTCGAGTTCCCTTTTTAAGATTTGTCTTCCTTTACTATCGCTTAAGCTTATTTTTAATGTCCCTTGAAACTGATTTCCTAGTTGGAGGTTCAAATCTCCTCCAGAAAATGGATTTGGAAAAAGGATAATTAAATTATCTACCTCCTTTTCTTCGATTCCAATCGATTGGCAATCAGTAGTTATTTCGGTTGTATCCACGCAGCCTGGGGCATTATCAAACACTTCGGCCCATTTTCCAGAACCGAGGTAATCGCAAACACTTTGGACGGCACAGGTTGTTAGCAAAGGGTTTCTATAAATGGAAAGTTTCCATAATCTACTGAACAATCCATCCACACTATCCAAACCGTTTAAGCTAGATAGCTTGCTATTTCTAACAATGCTAATTTGGAATTCAACATGTTTTAGGTTTTTTAATCCCCAAATATTATCTAAAACACTATCGTTTTGAATTTTTAAACTACCATCAATTGTCTCTAAAGATTCAATCCCATTTAAATTAAGCAGTTTTCGGTTGTCATTAATGCTGAAATCCGAATGAATTGACTTTAAAGAATCTAAGCCGACCAAAGTTTCAAGAGAATCATTTTGGGTAATCTTTAATTCTCCATTGACCCAATTCAATTTATTTAAATGTTGAAGGTTTTTTAAACCTGGCATTTTATGAATTTCAAAAGTCCCGCTGCTTCTTAAACTATCCAATCCTTTTAAGTTTTTAATGGAACTGCAATAGGCAATTGAAAGAGATGCTCCAATTGTTCTTATACCCTGAAGGGCTTCGAGAGATGTTAATTCATGCGAACCTCCAATGTGTAATACGCCAACCAAGGATGTTAAACCTTCCAATCCGTGGAGGTTTTTTAAGGATGAGTTTCCTTGGAGGGACAGGCCATCGAACACTACATTATTTTCTAAACCCAAAAGGTTTTCTAAGGAATCATTTTGCCAAATCTGAAGGTTTTCACAAGTAATATTCTCTAAGCCTATCAAACTTTTAAGAGACCCATTATTCATAATCTGCAAATTCCCAGTACCCCAGCCAACCCGACTAAGATTTTCAATTCCCACCAAACTATCCAAGGCAGAGTTAAGAAGGATTCTTAAATTTCCTACATAATTTAATTGGTTTAAAGCTTGAAGTCCTTCTAATCTTGGGTTGCTAAATATTCTTAAATTATCATCTACATATTTTAAATTTCCCAAACCTTGTAGGCTCCAAATTGAATCATTATTGCGTAATTCAAGGTTGCCAATAACACTATCTAAGTTAGCCAAGCCACTAAGGTTTTTTAAACGGGTAGTGTTTGAAATCTTGAGTTCAACTCCAATCTTTTTAATTGGATAAAGACTATCTAAATTAGTTATCTGTGTTCCTAAAATATCCAAACCAAGGCTCACATTATCACAACCTGGGTAGTTTATAGGAAAACTATCCACCATATTTTGAGTACTTAAAATCAAGCGATGTGGCGGGCAATTTTGAGCTTGGGATATGGCACTAAGGCCAAATATCCCAAGGACCAAAACCAACCAAATACGTTTTATCTTGATAGAGATTCTCATATTTTGATGATGTTTTTAATAATGGGCCCAGAATGATTCGTCCCAATTTTAAGGCTATAAACCCCTTTTGAAAGATTTAACCCTTCCAATTTTATTTGGGTTTGGGTAATGTTGCTTTTTCGGAAAAGGAGCTGGCCGGTATTTGAATAAATTTCAATGCTTGCAGGAAATTGTATAGATTCTCCAAAATCCACATTTAATTCATTTTGTATTGGGTTTGGAAAAACATCAATTCCCACAGCAATCTGTTCCTCTTCAACGCCTATACTTTGACAATTTAAAAGGACTTCTGAGGTATCTATGCAACCTGGAGCATTATTTAAGATATAAGCAATCCTACCGCTTGCCAAATAATCACAAACACTCTGCACCGCACAAACTTGTAGGCTAGGAGAATCATAAATAAATACATCAGTCGCGGTGCTTAAATCCGCACTATCCAAACCTCTTAAAGAGCTTAAACTATCATTTTCCGAAATCCTTAATTCACCATTTATATTTGATAAACCTCTTAAGGCCCAGAGGCTATTTAGTTTTTTGTTTTTACGAATTGTTAGGTCCGCGATTCTGCCAAGATTTTCTAGACCATTTAAATTTGGGATTTGCTTATTTTCAAAAATATCGAGGCTGTTACCAATATGTTTAAGGTTGGATAATGCCAAAACCGAAATAAGAGAATCATTTTTACGGATGCTTAGACTTACAGTTATTGTATCCAAATTTTCAAGTCCTTTTAGCTCCTTCAATCTATCGTTATCTGAAATCGAAACGCCATATACAACCTTAGTAAGACTATCCAAGCCTGAGAGAGAAACTAGGGAAGCATTGCCTGCTATCGACAAGCCTTCTCCTACATACTGTAGACCTAAAAATTCATTAAGGTTTTTAATTTTCGAATTGGCGTTTATTTGCAAGGCTCCTGGAATCCACTTAAAATTTTCCGCTCCGTGTAGGTTTCTTAAGCCATCATTTCCACTTATGGATAAAGATCTACTGAAGTTTATATTATTCTCCAATCCTTCCAAATCCCACAATGAATCATTATCCACAATATGCAATGATTCGATTAAGACATTTTGCATCCCAATTAAACTTCTGAGGGAGCTATTTCCAATTATCTGAAAGATGTTCCAAATATCATTTAGCCCACCTAAGCCCACAATACTGTCTAGTTTTGTATTGTTTAATAAATAAATTGAAATCACTTCTTTTATACTGTCGAGTCCACGTAAATTTCTAAGAGCGGGATTACCTGAAATCTGGACGTAACTTAATTTTTTCACCCCTTCCAATCCTTTAAAATCCCAAAGCGAATCATTATTAACCACCGTCAATGCGCCAAAATGTTTCAGAGTATTAAGTCCTTTAAAGTTTTTAAGTCTTGTAGAACCGATAGATTCTAATCCACCAAAAATGGTATCTATTTGAATCAGGCTATCCAAATTCACTATATCTCCAGACAATTTTAAATTAGCAGGAAGATTGGTGCAATTTGGATAGAGGATTGGAAAACTATCTACTTGCGTTTGTCTAGAAAAGCTAATATTTCCACTTGGACAAGTTTGGGAATATAGAGATCCACTGAATAAAATCAGGAGGAACATTATTATGGAAATACTTTTCTTTCGCATCTGTAAATGGTTTATCATTTATTTACATGGCAAACCTAAGCGGAATTTTCTGGTAAGCAGCGTTTTTGGAGGTAATATTAGGTGAACAAAGCAGGTGAACTTGGTATACAATAGGTGAACAAAAAAAGGTAATCTACTGTAATATAATTGATTAACTATTTTTCCACGTGAACAGCGCCTGTAGCAATTATGTATTCCAAGAGGTCTAATTCGGGACTGATTTCCATTTTTTTACGAAGGCGATATCTAGATGTTTTTACACTTTCGGGTGAAATTCCTAAAATTGCAGCGCTTTCTTTTAGGTTCAAATTCATACGGATTAGTGCGGAAAGCCTTAATTCTCCCGATGTTAAATTACTGTGTTTACTTTTCAGATTTTTAAAGAAACCTGTGTGAACCTGTTCAAAATGGGTTTTGAAGTCCTGCCAATCTTTATCAAGATTTGTATTACTACCTACTTTTTGTTTTATCCTTCTAATTTTTGAGGCATCTGCAGAACTATCTTTTTCTAATTCCACTAATTGTTGTTTAATCTCCTCCAACAATTCATTTTTTCGAATAAAGTTTATGGTATAGGAGGCGAGTTCTTTATTTTTAAGATCCAATTCTTGTTGTAGCTCATTTTCTTTTAATTCAGAATTTTCAAGTTTAGCCCGGTTCAACTCCTCTCTGGATTTGTTTAGTTTTTCACTTTCTTCCTTTTCCTTTTTTTCAAGCTTAATTCTATTTTTTTGCCTCATAATAATAAAATAGGCTATGGAAACTGCCAGCACCAAAAGGGTGATAAAGAGGTAAATTAAAAGTCTACTGTTTTTCTTTTTTTGTTCTAATAAACGGATTCTTTCTTTTCCAATTTCAATGCTTTTCTTTTGCCTATCCATTTCAAACTTCAAGCGAATAGCCGAAATCTCCATGAGTTTTTTCTGGTCAAAAAGGCTATCCTTCATCTGGGAATGCAATTCGAAATACTGTAGGGCTTTATTTACTTCACCTTTTTGCTGATACAGTTTTTTAAGGTCTAGATAAATATCCTTGAGCCATTTTTTGGATTGTACTTCCTGCGCAGTTTTCAAAGCTTTTAAAAGGAAGGCTTCGGCATTGATATAATCTCCTTGGATTAGGTAGATACTTCCTATGTTTTCGAGGGTTTTGGATTGTCCTTCAAAATCATTTATCAAAATACTGGTTTGCAGGGATGATGTTAAATACTTTAATGCATTTTGATAATCTCCTTTTTCTTTAAATAATAATCCCAAACGGTTTGATGCCTCGGCGATACCGTATCTATAACCGCTTTCTTTATGCATGGCAAGGGAGGAAGTTAAAAACTCAAATGCCTTTACGTAATTATCAATTTCTGTATAAACTGCCCCTATTTTGGTTTTCGTTGTTGCCAGTCTTCCTTTCTCATTCTTTTTTTTAAATATCTTTTCTCCTTGAAAATAATATTCCAAAGCCTGCTCATAATTTTTTTGATCGGCATAAACCAATCCAATATTCATAAGGATATTGGCCATCCCTAAAGAGTCATTTAGTTTGGTATAATTCTCTAGGGAGGGGAAAAGCTTGGTTAAGGATTCATCATAATTACCAAGGGCCCAATCTGCTACTCCTATTATTCTTTGTGCTTTTGCAATTCCGTTTTGATAATCTATTCTTTTGGAAAGATCCAATGCAGAATTTCCAAATTGTACTGATTTTGTAGGATCAATAACCCAGTATTCATAGCCGAGTGTGTTGAGTATATCTACCTTGAATTCATCATCTGAATTGTAATTTAATAGCAAAACTTCTAAACTGTCAATTACAGGATTCAAGTTTTGAGCTCCAAGAATGGAATTGACAAAAAGAAAAGCAAGGACTAAAATTTTTCGCATGGAAGGGATGAAACCTATTTGGACTCTGAAAGCTCTAAAATACTATAATTGAAAATATCGGCCATAAAAAAACCGCCTTAGTCTTTCGAATAAGGCGGTTTAATATTTAGGAGAATTGAGAATTATTTTTTCTCGTCTTCTTCCATTTGTTCTTTAAGCTTAGAAAGAGCATCCAAGTCACCTAATGTAGATCTCTCTACATTTCCTTGAATTTTCTTAACGGCTTTATTAGTTTGTTTTTTCTCAGTCTGATTTTTCTCAGCGTTAAGCGCTTTGTGAATTTCAGTATGAGAAGCAACTACTCTTCTAGAATCTTTGTTGAATTCAATGATTTTGAAGTCTGCAATTTCATCTTGCTTCAATTCAGAACCATCTTCTTTCACCATATGACGACCAGGAACAAATGCTTCAACACCAAGGTTTTCGAACAATACTTCTGCTCCTTTTTCTACGATGTTTACCACTTTTGCTTCAATCACACTACCTTCTTCAAGAAGAGTTGCGTAAGTGTCGTAAGGGTTATCTTCAACTTGTTTGTGTCCTAAACTCAATCTACGGCTTTCAACGTCGATTTCAAGAACTACAACTTCTAATACAGCACCAACTGAAGTAAATTCACTTGGGTGTTTGATCTTTTTAGTCCAGCTTAGATCAGAAATGTGGATTAATCCATCAATTCCTTCTTCTAATTCTACGAATACACCGAAGTTGGTGAAATTACGTACAGAACCTTTATGCTTAGATCCAACAGGGTATTTAGTAGTGATATCAGTCCAAGGATCTGGAGTTAATTGCTTAATTCCAAGAGACATTTTTCTGTCTTCTCTATCCAAAGTAAGAACTGTAGCTTCCACTTCGTCGCCAACGCTAACGAAATCTTGAGCGCTACGTAGGTGAGTGCTCCAGCTCATTTCACTAACGTGAATAAGACCTTCAACACCTGGAATTACTTCTACGAATGCACCGTAATCAGCAATAACAACTACTTTTCCTTTTACTTTATCACCAACAGCTACTTCTTTATCTAAAGCATCCCATGGGTGAGCTTCTAATTGTTTCAATCCTAATTGAATTCTTGTTTTATCCTCATCAAAATCAAGGATTACAACGTTCAATTTCTGATCCAATTCAAGAACTTCAGAAGGATGGTTGATACGAGACCAGCTTAAATCCGTAATGTGGATTAAACCATCTACGCCACCAAGGTCGATAAACACACCGTAAGAAGTGATGTTTTTCACAACACCTTCCAGTACTTGACCTTTTTCCAATCTTCCGATAATTTCTTTCTTCTGTTCCTCAAGATCCGCTTCAATAAGAGCTTTATGAGAAACTACAACGTTTTTAAATTCGTGGTTGATTTTCACAACTTTGAATTCCATTGTTTTATCAACGTAAGCATCGTAATCACGGATTGGTTTAACATCAATTTGAGAACCTGGCAAGAATGCTTCAATTCCAAAGATGTCTACAATCATACCTCCTTTGGTACGACATTTTACGTAACCGTTAACGATTTCTTCGTTATCATGAGCAGCATTAACTCTATCCCAAGCCTTAATAGATCGGGCTTTACGGTGAGAAAGTACTAACTGACCATCCTTATCTTCTTGTTTGTCGATAAGAACTTCCACTTCGTCACCAACTTTAAGATCGGGATTGTAGCGGAATTCATTTAAAGAAACAACACCTTCAGATTTGTAACCGATATCAATGATAGCGTCACGATCCGTCATGTTTAATACTGTACCATTGGCAATAGTGCTTTCGGCGATAGTAGTAATTGTTTCTTCGTAAAGTTTAGTTAGCTCGTCGCGCTCTGCTTTACTTCTAGATTTTAAACCTGATTCGAATTCCTCCCAATCAAATTCTTTTGCTTCTTCTACTACAGGTGCAGCAGCTTCCACTTCTTCTTTTACTTCTGCAACTGGTGCTGC
>CAKZNE010000205.1 GCA_937129395.1 uncultured Cryomorphaceae bacterium
CATGACCCAGAAGATTATACACATAGAGTAGGAGACCCAAAAACGGAACTTGATTTACACCCAACCTCACCAGGGTACCGCTTAATTTTAAATAATGTGTTGTTTCCTGCGGCAAAAAAGAAGAAGCAGAAAACTTAGATATTAATTGTCATTGCGAGGCATCAGACAAAATTTTTTCCCAAGCGATTATGATGACATTAATATATAAATTACTATTTTCACGTTAGGTCAAAAAAAACATGAATGGTCTTCGACAAGCTCAGACAGACATTCGTTTTCATAATTGTCATTTAGTTCGGTATTATAATTTAACCTAAAAAGCCAATACAGAAATTATATGTCACATTGAGCCTGTCGAAATGAATATGTCTTGATGATTTTAAATAATTTAAAAACAAATAGTTAAATAAGGTGTCAATGTTAGGAACGAAGTAATCAACAAAAAGAAACCGTATGTAATATGTACAAACTCTTAAATAAATTTAAAAAACATTATGCTTAAAAATTATAAAGTGGTTGCTTTAAAAACAACACAAGGAACAGGAGAAGATTCTTACACCTTTAATATCAAAGAAAATAATGTGAATGAAGCTTTAGTAAATGCAGAATATCATATTTCTAATAGTCATTCAGCAAGTGCGAACTATCATATTGAATTAAAATTAATTGGATGATAGCTTTTCAATAATAAATACTAAACTACAAGTAGCATTTGTATTATAATTTTTCCTCAAGTTTTCTTGTTTTCTTAAAATTTGTATAAAAACTGATGAAGCAAATTTAAGGGAAATCTTTAATGAAAAAGAAATAATCAAAAACCCTTCCTTAAGTTCAATTAGTAAATGCAACTTTTTAGGAGTATTTATATAGCTACATATAAGCTAAAGCCTTCTCTCTCTTTGTGGAGTGGAGCGTAGCGGAACGGAGCAAAGAGAGAGAAGGCTTTAGTGTCTTCCCTCCCGATAACTCCTAATTAAAGCCTATATTTATGCTCTACTAAAAACCAATAAATATGAAGCATTTAACTAAAGAACAAAGGTATCAAATTAAAGCGTATTTAGATTGTGATAAATCAATAGAATTTATAGCCGAAGCTTTAGAAGTTGCAAGAACAACCATTGACAGAGAACTAAAACGCAATTCTAATAAACGAGGTTCGTATAATCCAGACTTTGCTCAAGAACTCTATCAAGAAAGAAAAGAACGTTTTGCAAACAACAGAAAATTTACCCCTTCCATAGAAAAGTTTGTAAGAAGTAAAATAGAGCAAGAGCAATGGTCACCAGAACAGATTGTGGGATATTGTAAATCTCAAGATATCCCTATGGTAAGCCACGAGAGAATTTATCAGTATATAAGAGAGGATAAAAAACAAGGAGGTAAACTCTATACACATTTAAGACATCAATTAAAACACCGAAAGCGACCAGTATCAGGAAAACACACTACAATTAAAGATAAGGTTTCTATAGAACATAGAAGCGAAGAAATTAATAATAAAGAACGTTTTGGGGATTGGGAAATTGATTTAATTATTGGTAAAGACGGCAAAGGTGCTATTGTAACAATAGTAGAAAGAACCACTGCTTTTTTCTTAATGAAAAAACTGCCTTTTGGTAAAAATGCTGAACAACTCGCTAAAACAGTCATTGAAATGCTATTGCCTTATAAGGGTTTTGTTCATTCTATTACTAGTGATAACGGTACTGAATTTGCTCAACACAAGAAGATATCAACTAAATTATCGTCACAGTTCTTTTTTGCACATCCTTATTCATCTTGGGAAAGAGGTTTGAGTGAATATACCAATAAACTCATCAGACAATATATCCCTAAAAAATCAATATTTGAACACTATAGCGATCAAGAAATAAAAGAAATACAGTATAAGATAAATCGAAGACCTAGAAAAAACCTAGAATATGAGAATCCTAAAAATCAATATTATAAATTTGTAAACAAAAAAGTTGCATTTGCTAGTTGAATCTACCTATAAAGAAAAAAATTAATTAATTTTGATTTAGCAATTTTTTTAAGTATATTTGTACCGTGATGTAAAAATCACATTCTTTTTCATAGCAATTTTCCCACTCTATATTTTAGAGTGGGTTTTTATTTATACGATTTTTCAGTAACTGTTTTGTAATTAATTTAGAATTGAATGGTTGTACACTACAAGACATTTTGTAATTTAGCGATTTTAAAAAATAAAAAATAAAAAATATAATGAGTAGAATAATCAACGTTTACGCACGTCAAATTTTTGATTCAAGAGGAAACCCTACTGTGGAAGTAGATGTAATAACAGAAAATAAAGCTTTTGGTAGAGCAGCAGTGCCATCAGGAGCATCAACAGGAGAGCATGAAGCAGTAGAACTACGTGATGGCGGAAAAGCATATATGGGGAAGGGTGTTTTAAAAGCCGTTCATAATGTAAATTCAATTATTGCTAAAGAATTATTAGGTGTTTCTGTTTTTGAGCAAAATGCAATAGATCAATTAATGATCAATTTAGATGGCACCGCTAATAAATCGAAGTTAGGAGCAAATGCAATTTTAGGTGTTTCTTTAGCAGTAGCGAAAGCAGCAGCCAATGAATTAGGAATTTCATTGTATAGATATGTGGGAGGTGTTTCGGCAAATACATTGCCAGTTCCAATGATGAACATTATTAATGGAGGATCACATTCTGATGCACCAATAGCATTTCAAGAATTTATGGTAATGCCTGTAAAAGCAAAAAATTTTACTGAAGCAGTAAAAATGGGTTCTGAAATTTTTCACAACTTAAAAAAAGTTTTGCATGATAGAAATTTATCAACAGCTGTAGGAGATGAAGGAGGTTTTGCGCCAACATTAAAAGGTACAGAAGATGCTTTAGATACTATAGCTTTGGCAGTTAAAAATGCTGGGTATTCTTTTGGAGATCAAATTATGGTAGCTTTAGATTGTGCTGCTGCGGAGTTTTATGTTGACGGAAAATACGATTACACAAAGTTTGAGGGAAATAAAGGAAAAGTTCGTTCTAGTAAGGAACAAGCGGATTATTTAACTGAATTAGCTACCAGTTATCCAATTATTTCGCCAAATATCTAAACAATAAGGCGTCACTTTTTCTCAACAGATTGCTATTCAAGAACTTAGTGAAAATCCGCCAAAATTGATTTTTCCCAACCCATACCCAAAAGAAAAAAAACATTTTTGTTTGAGTAAACGAAATTCAAAATACTGATTAACAGTTCACAAGGTCAAACTCCTAAATAAGATTGAACAATTATTTAAAAAAGTTGTAGAAGCACCCAACCTATTTAGATTTATAAACGTTCCTTATTACAGAACATCATTTCTCATGTGATGGGCTATGATTAATTAGGTTTATGTTGTAGGGGTACGACATAAATCAAAAGGAAAGCTAAATGTTATAATACCAGATAGAATCTATCTGGTATTATTTCTAAAAAATTAACCAACAATATTGAAGGTTAACTTGGATTTGTGAAAATACCCTAAGCTTGTAAACAGAAGCTTAGGGTATTTTTTTATTTAAACTTTCTAACAAAGGATTCGTTAAAACCTAATCACAATCTTTTAAGTCTCCTTTTATCCTTTTGTAATTTTATCTGATCTAATCCAAGTGAAAAAAAATGAAATTTCCATTTTCCAAAAGCCTGAACCGAATTCTGTTTTCCGTATTGACCATAGGTTTAATTTCTTGTTCTACCTCCAAAACATTAGTAAACGTTAAATGTGTTTACACTTTTAAAAATGTTGTAATTGAAGAGGATCAGCAAAAATTAGAAAATGCGATAGTTTCGGTAATTGGTTCTGAATTCAAAAAATCAGGCTCCGATTCCAATCCCACTTATTCCTTTGTAGCAAAGAGTGCTGCACAGATCGATGAGATTCATGATAATATCAAGGACTTGAAAAGTGGAAAAAACAAGGACAATATTCAAAGTAAAATATTCAACAACACCTCGGATCAAGGCTCTGCATTTTATATGGAAAAGCCAGAATACCATGTAACCTATGGTTCCATTGGATTGGAGGCCAAAGTTGAGGTGATTGTAAACTTTAAAATCACCCCAGGAAGTAAATTATGGTACAAACCTCAAGGCCAAATGGAAGTGGATATTACGGATAAAGTTGATAAAAAAGGAAATGTAAAATTCGCAACCAAAATCACCAAAAACCAGGAATTTATTCTTGGGCGAACCTCCTTTAAGGGAGCTGAAAGATATATTCAAGTGAATATTTTTACCGGCGAAGTTTTGGAAATTAACCAAAATCAATACAAGTAGGAATTCACAAAAACATTTACCTACCCAAATCTACCATTTACCGACAATTGTGATCTCATTCACCTATTTCCTCTTTGGGCGATTGGTGGCTTCCTATACATTTGACTCATCAAAATAATCAAACCACTAAAAAATATAAGATGACTCAAGAAGTAAAAACAAGAAGAAGTAGAAAGGGGATGTTCACTGGACTACTCATATTAATTGCTGGTGTAATCTGGCTTTTAGACAATATGGGTTATTACGCCCCATCTTGGTTGTTCCATTGGCCAATGATATTAATAATTGTTGGAGTATTTTCTGGCTTAAACGATGGTTTCAGAAGACCAATTACATGGATTTTACTTGGAGTTGGACTAGCATTTACCCTTGGAGATATCCTATACATACCCTTTAATCTTTTCGAATATTTCTGGCCGCTTATGGTTATTCTTATTGGTTTAGTAATTCTGATAAGACCAAAAAAAGAAAGGGTATTAAAGGATCATATTAGTGGCTCTTCAAAAATAAAAGATGATAGTGAATTTGAAAAAGGGAATGTATTAGACGGACTTGCCCTTTTCAACGCAACGAAAAAAAATGTTTTTTCAAAAAACTTTAAAGGAGGAGAAACAGTCACAGTTTTTGGCGGGACGGAAATCAACCTTTTACAAGCCGATTTTGACCAACCCATTACAATTGAGGCAGTGGTCGTTTTTGGAGGACTAAAATTAATTGTTCCACCAAATTGGGATGTTCGAATTGAAGCGACAAATATCCTTGGAGGCGTTGATGACAAAAGGTCCTCCTCAATTCAAGTTTTACCAGAAAACAAAGTATTGATCCTTACAGGGATTGTAGTTTTTGGTGGAATTGATGTGGTAAGCTATTAATAAGACAAGACGAAATCCAAATCGATCTCAATCTAGAAATTCCTAAAAAGGAGAAACTAGGTTGAGATTTTTTTATGTACCTCCTTCTGTTAACTTAGCAAGACAAATCCGAATCCCTTGAATTTAAATCCATTGGTTTACAAACGCAATGCATTATACCTCATCTTGGGTTTAGTGATAGTGGCCAGTCTCCAAGTAATTGGAACTGTAGAAATTCTTGAAAAACCACTTTGGTTAAGCATCATTGACGCAACGCTCAATTGGATTTTCATCGGATTAATTGTTTTCTTTATTACCAATACCCTCTCCTATTTCCATCCTCGTAGCGGAAAACTCGTTTTAATTCTGTTAGTCCCAGCAGTTTTTGGATTCATAAATTTAAAGTTTTTGAGCTTTCTACTTGGAAAAATAATAGAAGACCCTCTTTATTTGGAATTTATAGGGTTTAGTCAATTTTATCGATTCACAGTAATGTTTTTGATCCTTGTAGGAACTACCATTATTAATCTTATTTGGTACCAAATAGGTGAAAAACAGGATGGAATAAGAAGAAGTGAAGAAGCTGCGGCGATGGCAAAAGATGCAGAACTTTTTAAACTAAGGCAGCAACTCCAACCCCATTTTTTATTTAATAGTCTAAACTCCATAAACTCACTTATCGGTAGTAAGCCAGAAGTTGCACGAAACATGGTGCAGCAATTGTCGGATTTTTTAAGAGGAACCGTAAATCGAAATGATCAAAACTTGGTTTCTTTAAAGGAGGAACTTGAATATTTACAATTGTATTTAAATATAGAGCAATTCCGTTTTGGGCATCGAATGCAGGTGGTTTTTAATTTCGAGGATGATATTCTCCATGAAAAAATCCCTAGCCTAATTTTGCAACCACTTTTGGAAAATGCCATAAAATTTGGATTGTACGGCACAGTAGGAAAGGTGGAAATTAGTATGGAAATAAAAATATTAAATGAAAATATTCATTTCTTTATTCAAAATCCTTTTGATGAGGATATGCAAGCTCCAAAAGGAACAGGCTTCGGTTTAAAATCCGCACAAAGGAGACTTTATTTACTCTATGGAAGAAAGGATTTACTGCAAACAAGCAAAGAAAATCAGGTGTTTAATTTATTCTTAAAAATCCCCAAAAGCTATGATTAAAGTATTGATCATTGACGACGAACCCTTGGCTTGTGAACTAATTCAGGAGTATTTAATGGCCTTTGAAAATTTTGAAATAATAGGGTTTTGCCATGATGGATTTAGTGGTATAAAAAGAATCCAAGAAGAGAAGCCCGATTTACTGTTTTTGGATGTCCAAATGCCAAAAATAAATGGATTTGAAATGTTGGAACTTCTAGACGAACCACCTTCAATAATTTTCAGCACCGCCTTTGATCAATATGCCATTGAGGCTTTTGAGGCCAATGCAATTGACTATTTATTAAAACCATACAGTAAGGAAAGATTTGAAAAGGCAGTAAACAAATTTTTAAAAAGCAATCTCAGCCCAACTGATTTGTCCAAAACATTAAATGAGATTGGCACAAAAAACAAAGATCAAAATAGGATTGTTTTAAAGGACGGAGGAAAAATTAGAATTTTACCCTTGGATGAAATCATTCATTTGGAAGCTGACGATGATTATGTGAAAATCCATTCTAGTTCTGGGAAGTTCCTTAAAAAGAAAACTCTTCAGTTTTACGAGGACAATCTTTCTCAAGATTCATTTTGTAGAGTTCACCGTTCTCACCTTATTAATATTACTCAAATTGAAAGGATTGATCCTTATGAAAAAAATGGCCATTTGGCTTTATTAAAGGATGGTTCCAAAATTCCGATTAGCCGTGGAGGCTTTCAAAAATTAAAAGAAAAATTGAATATTTAAAACCTGCTGAAAGAACCTTTTCAATTGCCTTGAAGAATTATTTCAGCGCCTAGTTTTTAAATTAAAATTTTACCAAAAGCAAAAATTTTACACAGGATTAAAATCAAATGAAATGACAAATTGAGGACACAAACTTTTCAATTCTTTATCGGTAGAATGAAAAATTAAAAGGAATAATTGGTCTTTATTCAAATCATAAAAAAATTGAAAACGTATTATTCTGGATTTCATTTCAATTGGCCCCTTCCACATCTAAATTCTATTTACCCTAAAAGCAAAAGCTAAATCCAAAAACCTCTCAAAGCCAATTCTGGCAAAGAAAGTTCAAAAAAACAACATGTAAAATGTCGACGATCAACATCCAGATTAGTCGCCAAAAACTTCTGGTTTAATTCCTATTTCCACTTCTATTCCAGCGAGCAAATTTGAAAAGAACAATCCCAAAAATCACCGATTAAGATTTGCTCAAAAATTAAGCGATCGTAACTCGTACAAATAAAAAAACCGGTTTTGCCTTAGCTTAAAATGGCAACATAATACTATATATTCATAATTGAAAACTCACAATTATGAATTCCATTTTAGCCAAAAAAACACTTACGACCCACCAAAAACATTGCTGCTTAAGGCAAAAATATTTTAATAAATCATCAGTCCCATAGAAGAACTTTACACCAACTATTAATTACACCAATATTAAAAAGTCTCAACTCTAACTTTTTATTATCCAAAATTAATAGTCATGAAATTAATTCAAAAAACAATATTTCTAATTTCCATATCCCTACTTGCAATTAACTCCAAAGCACAAATAAACCACATAGGCTACCAAGTACCTGATAGTATTTTCAATGAAAATCCCTTCATTCAACTAGACAGTTCCTCCTATATAACAAGTGGCGTTTTATGGGACCGAATAAACCCAAATTTTGACTTTGAGGTCTTTCAAGGCGAGATCGATGACCTGGCCACAAATTCCAATCTATTTTATCAATCCTATATTGATATTAAGGCAGCTTTCATAAACAATAGCCATTTTCTCGATTATTATGAATACCAAGATCTATATAATAATCAAGCATTAGGTAGAGAAGCTTTACCAATAGTTTGTTACGCTCTTGAATATCAAAAACTAAAGAATTACGCCCTAGATAGTGGTCTCATAAATATTGTTGATAGTCAATTTGTAATTAACCCAAACCAAAGCGAAAACCCTTTTGTGAGTCAATATTTATGGCAAATATCCAGCTCCGTTGATGTCGTTCCAAATAATCAGCCCTTCCAGGTTGTACTTCCAAATAATTTAGCCATTACAAATCTCCCAACAGCAAAATCCATAAGTTCCATGAGCATTGATTTTGACGATGGCCTAGGTTATAGAACTGTTTTATGGGATAGCCTCATTCAAGTTCAATATTCGGGCGAAGGAAATGAGGATAAAAAGATAAGTCTTAAGTTTTCCACAAGTGGGGGGACCAATTTTTACGCTCACTTAAAATGGAAAACCTCAGCGAGCAACAGTAGTTGTTACCCCTCTGTAGACAATGCTCCTTGGGCGGATGATGTGAAAAGTTATTTCTATGAAATTGGGCCAGTAACAAGACATGTAACCAAACCTGTAAAACACCTTATGAGGGCTAGTACTGCCTACCAAAATGAATATGGTTTTGGGAAAGTATATATCAAATATCATTCAAATGGAAGTTCCAATCCGCAGCAATTCAATAAGCCCCTAATTTTTATTGAAGGAATTGACTTTGGACGGCCCTTTCAAACCAAGAGCATCTATGATCCCTTAAAAAACAGTATAAACCTAGGGAACGTAGGATGGCCAACATTGTGGGGTTGCGACACCGACTATCCATTTCAGAAATCCCCAGCTTATTTGGACTCCTTGAGAAATGAAGGTTACGATATCATTATGTTGGACTTTTACGAAGGAGCGGATTATATGCAACGAAATGGCCACTTGCTAATTGAATTGATAAACCGAGTGAACCAAAACAAAATTGGGGATGAACAGATAGTTTTAATGGGTGCAAGTATGGGTGGGCAAGTAGCTCGTTGGGCCCTTAATTATATGGAGACAAATGACATGGATCATTGTGTTCGTTTATTCTGCTCCTTCGACAGCCCTTGGAAAGGAGCTCACATACCATTTGCCATGCAAAGTTTCTTAAAATATATGGCAGAGGACGGGGATAAAGCCGAGGTTAAAGAAAGATTAGGAGACCTAAGGAGACCGGCAACAAAACAAATGTTGCTTTACCACATTGATCAGTGCGATGCCAATTTCGCGACCAAAACCAAGTTCGGAAAAAAGAAATGGGATGTCACCTATAATTTCCCAAATAAAAAAACATTTGCCCCTGACCCTTTGTTCATTCAATTTTACCAGGAGGTAAAAGACATGGGCGATTTTCCGAAAAAATGCAGGAATGTGGCCATGATAAATGGAAACAACCAAGGAATAAAAGAATTTAGTGATGGGCAGAAATATTTACACTTTGAAAAAACTTGTTGGACTTTAAAAAACAAGGCTATTTTGTTTGCAGGTGGTGCCTCCAACCATATTGTTTCCAATTTGAATACAGGAGGCATATTTCAAGAAGTTTGGGAAAAAAGATATAAAGCCATTAATGCTGAAAATCTGGATAATTGTCCTGGAGGTTATAGAGGCGACTTTTTGTTTGTCCAAACAAAAATTAAGGAATTTACCACGGAATGGAATTGCCCTACCACCCCAACATTGGCGCATAACGAGGCCACTTTTGTCCCAGCTGTATCGGCCTTGGCATTGACTAATGATGATTGGTATTATAAATTGGATGATCAAGTAACTGAATATTCAAGCTTCAAATCTGGTCTAACCTTGTTTGAAGCTTTTATTGCTCCATTAACCAATCAACCCCATGTCGAAATTACCGATGAGAATATGGTGTGGTTTCTTCGTCAAGTTAGGAGAGGAGAAAAAAAACTCGAAAATCACAATGGTGGGATTTTAGCAAAAACCTGGAATAACCCCTTGGAGAATAAACACATTAGCGGGTTGGAAATAAACAATGGAGGAAGCCTTTATATAAATGCGGACAGACCTATTTATGACCAAGCACCGAAAGCATTGAAAAAAAACTTCCCTCCTCCTGGCAGTACAGCCAAGGTAATTTTAGGAAACTCCTGTTCTTCAAACAACACCATTAACATTAATTCTGGTGGGAAAATAATTTTAGGAGATGATAATTTTCAAAACCCGAATGGGAATAATTTAGCTGAAGTTCATATCGGAGGAGGTAGTGTCCTCAACATTAACAATGGTGGAGAAATTATCATCAATAAGAATTCAAAATTAATAATTGACCGCGGGGCAAAACTATCCATCAAACAAGGGGCGAAAATTGATCTTTTAGCGGCTGGAGAAATCATCGTTGAGGATGGTGGGGAAATTGAAATTTTCTCAAATTCAAATATTGTTTTAAGGAATAATGATGCTTTATTTCATTTAAAAGGAAAGCTATCCATTGCAAACAATGCAACTTTCACCTTTACAGGCAAGGGAAAACTTATTTTAGATCAAAACATACCTTGGCTAGTTGATGGATTTACCGGTAATACGTATCTGGACCTTGACAATTATATGAGCCTCGGATCTAAGTCCAAATTTAGGGTTCAGGGAAATTCGCCAACAGACAAATCCAAAGTTTATATTGAATGCCGCAAACCCTTTTATCTTAAGGACGGTTCAGGTGGTATTTTTGAAGAAGTGGATATTTTAAATGCCGCAATTGAATTGCAAAATGGCGCTTTGTTTTTCAGTTTTGGAAAAACTTTTATTAGCAATGTGACGATTACCAACGATGGAGGCCTAGAACATAATGGATTCCGAATTTGGAATAATGGTTCCTATAACCTCATACGGAATACGGATATAAAAAATGGTTCTGTTGGAATCATTGCCCAAGGTTTCACAGGAGCTAATAATCTAAATTTCGACAATTGCGATTTTATAAATAACCATACAGCTCTTAAAATTAATGGTGGTAGTTTCAATTGCAACAATTCTAATTTCTTCAATAATATTTTTGATATAAAAGGGAATGCTTTAAGTGGTGAATCACGGATCCGTCATAGTCAGTTTGATCATTCAAGCTTAACAAATTTTACTAAATCCATAATTGTTACTGGGCAGCAAGGAAGTCTATTGAATATTGACAATTCAGTTTTTAAAAATCACTCCACTTTTATTCGTTCCGTTGGTATTGATTTAAGATCAGATTGCTCTGAATATAATGGTAGTGATGTTGCTATAAATTTAGAAGATGGAATTTTATACATAAATGAAAATGCCGGGAATATTTTTAAGCAAAACACCTCTCAAAGTATTTTGTTAACTGGAAATACCAGAAATAGTGGGCTCTATCTCAAAAATGGTCATAATATATTTGAAAAAGATAATAATTTATATAATCGTTATTTCAAGCATATTGATGGTTATTATCTCAATTCATTCCCTCAAAGTGAATTCATGCCTAACAATATTGACATAGATGCAGATTTCAATTCCTTTGATCTTTATAAACCTTTTAACCACCCGGAAAATTTCTTTTTCTTTCTAAGTTATACGGGGAATAATCCCACCTATCATGATGTTGTTTTCAATAATAATTTAAGTAACGCAGACTGCAATTCACCGTCAAGTTTAGCCGATGTTCATCCACTTGGTCCGGCCGTTGAACAATTCCCAACCGGTGGTGGTCTTGTTTTTATACCTGAAAGCAATGAGAACCTAAGTTTAAAGCAAGCAGTTTTACAAGGGATAGATCAACTTAGTTTAGTTGAAGAGCAAAAAGATGACTTGCAGGCATTAGATCGTTTTATGGCCATTTTAAATTCCAATATTACCCAAACCGATATAAGTACGAATGGAATATTAAAAGCCACCTATAAAGGAATGTTCAATGCATTAAACAACGCCTGTCAATATGAACAACTTATTAATGCAGAAGGTTTGAATGGTCCAAAACCATTGGAACTTCTTGGGTTAATTCAAATTATTGACAATAAAATTAGTACGCTGGCACCAGCTGTTGACAGCAATGATATGCCTTCCTATTTTCAATTTCATTTAGATAAGGTCCATAGCTATAGAATTAGTGGATTTTATGATGATGCTTTGAACCAATTAAATCAATCAAACAATTGGACTTTTAATTATGAACAGCAACAAAGAGCTGGTTATTGGAAATGTGTTTGTATGGCAGAGTTGGACTATCACCTTGGCGAATTGAAGGAGGAAAGTTTCATGTATCAAATGGATCAATGTCAACAAGCCTTTGCAGGTTATAATTATAAAAGGCAAAGAGACAAAAATCCTCAGGAAAATAAAATACAAACTGTATTCGAATACCACCCCCAACCCGTTATTGATGATTTAAAACTTTTCATTCAACCCGAAATAAAAGGCATGGTGGAAATGGAAATTTCCGATTTAAGTGGTCGCTTACTTTCCAAGCAAAACCTAAAATGGCAAGGCAATTCTCAACAAATAGATTTAAGTTATTTGAAAAAAGGAATCTACCTACTAAGCTTTAGGAAAGGTGAATTTTTTAAAACCATAAAAGTCATTAAAAACTAATTCATGATTAAGAAAACAATAATTCCTGTACTCCTTTCCTTCCTATTGGCCAATTTCTCATGCACAAAAGAGAGAGGGACCCTCACACAAGTTAGAGGGAAGGTTTTGGAGTACGGCAGTGGGATTCCAGTGGAAAATGCTCTTGTAAAATTTGTGCATTTAACCCTATCTCCTCTTAATACAATTGAAACAATAATAGATACGGTACGAACCGATAAAAATGGAAATTATTCATTTAAAAATGATACAGAAGGAGGAGATTTGCAACTTCTAGTTTATTCGGAAGCAGAAGGATACTTTTCCCACCAAATTCATGCTCAGGATATTGGCGATCCCGATGCAAATGTTATTCGGGGAATAAACCAATATGTGGATATTTCTATAAAACCATTTGCTTGGGTAAAAATTAAAGCGAAAAATACTTTAGGAAATGATTATGCTTGGATTAACAGAAATGCTGGATCAAATTCCGCTTTTGGCTTCCATATTCAGGAAGGGTTAGTTAAAATTCGACGGATTTTTGGTAACCAGGAAGTTGGAGTAAATAGTTTTCTCACAAAAAACAATTTAGAAACTGGGCGGAGAACATACCTTGTAAACACAACAGCTGGAGATACTACCGAAGTGATCATTCACTATTAACAATAACAAATTGAGAATGAAAATTTCAATAATATTCTTACTTCCCATTCTGCTAATCTGTTGCGCTTGCACAAAAGAAAGAGGGACCTTCACCCAAGTCAGGGGGAAGGTTTTGGAATATGGCAGTGGGATTCCGGTAGAAAATGCTCTTGTTAAATTTGTTAAGCTAAAGCATTATCCACTTAATATTATTGAAACCATCCTTGATACTATTAGAACCTCTTCAAATGGAGATTACCGCTTTGAATTAAACACAGACGCTGACGATTTTGAACTTCTCGTTTATGCAGAGTCTAAAGAACACTTTAACCACAATCAATCCAGCGCGGTAAGTCGGCCAAAACAAAATGTAAAAAGAGGAATCAACCAATTAGTTGATATTGACATAATTCCATACGCTTGGGTAAAGGTAAAAGCAGCGAATTCATTGGGTAATGATTATGCCTGGATAAACAGGGTGATTGGATCAAAGTCAATTTCTGGATTTGAAATTTGGGAAGGAATTGTAAAAATCCGGCGAACATTCGGAAACTCAGAAATTTCGGTAAATAGCTTCCTTCGAAAGGGCAATGTTCGAACTGGTACAAAATCATATAAAATCCAAACAAAAGGCGCAAAATCTTTACCGTCTTGGTCTTTATTGTAGCCGACTAAACAAATAACGGTTTCCTCCGAATTGATGGCTGCGCCTGTGATCCAACCTTTGGTATCAAAATCTTCTATAAATGTGGCTACTTGTGTATCCTCATCCTTTGATAATTGGTATAATTTGGATTGATGATCTTCTATATTTTTTGTAAAAATGTATAAACTGTCGTTGTATGCAATAATCGCCTCTGCATCAAAATCGGTCTCATCTTGCGGTTGATCGGAAAAATCAGATTGGTCTTTCTGAAGACAAAATCATACGTATTAGTACCTCGGATAACTTTTGGTCTATGGGTGATACCGGTCCTTGTGGTCCTTGTTCAGAAATATTTTATGATCACGGTGAGCATATTTGGGGTGGCCGTCCAGGTACGCCTGAAGAAGATGGCGACAGATTTATCGAAATCTGGAACCTTGTCTTTATGCAATTCAACCGTCAAAGCGATGGCAGCATGCAGCCTTTACCAAAGCCTTCAATTGATACCGGTATGGGACTAGAGCGAATATCGGCTATTTTGCAAAATGTACATAGCAATTATGAAATCGATATTTTTCAGAGCCTAATTGAGGCAACTGCCAAGATTGTTGGCGCAACAGATAAACAAAATAAATCTCTGCGAGTAATTGCCGATCACATTCGTTCATGTAGCTTTTTAATCAGTGATGGAGTGTTACCTTCAAATGAAGGTCGCGGTTATGTATTAAGACGTATTATTCGCCGAGCGGTAAGGCATGGTAATAAACTTGGTGCTACAGAGGTGTTTTTCTATAAATTGGTTGCAGCTTTGGGATCTCAAATGGGTGATGCATACCCTGAACTCATTGCTAATCAAGAGTTAATAGAAAGAGTCTTAAAAACAGAGGAAGAGCAGTTTTCTCGTACTCTAGAGCGTGGTATGAACATTCTTAATGAAGCTCTCAACCAGCTAAGTGGAGATGTGGTACCAGGGGAATTGGTTTTTAAACTTTATGATACCTATGGTTTTCCGGCCGATTTAACCGCTGATGTTGCCCGTGAGAAAGAACTAACTATAGATGAGCCAGGGTTTCAGGCGGCTATGGCAGCGCAGCGCAAGCGGGCGCAACAAGCGAGTCAATTTGATACGGACTACAATGAGCAACTTCAGTCTAGCAGTCGTTCTGAATTTACTGGTTATGAGCAGCAAAGCTCGCAAGCTAAAGTTGTCGAGTTATTTTTAAAAGGGCAAGCTGTTGAACAGTTGCGAGCCGGTGATGAAGGCGTGGTGGTGCTTAATCAAACGCCATTTTATGCGGAGTCAGGCGGGCAGGCAGGTGATACCGGCACATTAACTTTAGAAAAAGGCACATTTACCGTAACAGACACCTTTAAGTTGGGAAATGCCATTGCCCACCAGG
>CAKZNE010000206.1 GCA_937129395.1 uncultured Cryomorphaceae bacterium
AAGGCTGCAATGGCTCCAAAAAGAATGGCGATTTTAAAGGCCTTTTTATGGTGCTCTACCCTTTTCCCTCTTAGTATTTGCATGGCGTGAACTCCAGCAACAGCGAACCCTGTTGCCACAAAAGCAGCTATAGACATGTGAAGGGCCTGACTAAACCAAGCTGGATTTAAAAAAGCTTGCAAGGGTTCAATATTTGAAAAAACACCATTTTTAAAGTCAAAACCACTTGGTGAATTCATCCAAGCATTTGCAGACACTACTAGAATTCCAGAAGATAAACCTGCAATACCTACAATCAATCCTGTAATCCAATGGAACCATTTGTTCTTAATCTTTTTCCAGCCATATAGATAGAATCCAAAGGCTAAGGCTTCCACAAAAAATGCAGCACCCTCAAGGGAAAATGGCATTCCAATAATTGGCCCAGCATGCTTCATAAACCCGGGCCATAACAATCCAAGTTCGAAAGACAATACCGTACCTGAAACGGCTCCGGTTACAAAGAAAATGGCAACTCCTTTTTGCCAAGCCTTTGTTAGATTTAAATAAATTGGATTATCGGTTTTCAACCATTTATAATGCGCCACTATCATTAAAAAAGGCATTACCATTCCAATACATGCAAATACAATATGAAAACCTAAGGAAGTGGCCATTTGTAGTCTTGCAGCTTCTAATGTTTCCATACGTTGTTGAAAAATTATTGATTTTCAAAGGTAGGTCTCAGAAATTGCCCGGCTTAAAATAATTGTCTTAATTAATTCTAAATAGTTTGAATGAATTTTGGGATAAAAAGCTTTTATACCTTTGCAACTTCTATAATTAAACTATGAATTTACTACCCATTTTAAGAATAGTAGCTCTATTCGAAGGTCTTTCTTTTATTCTGTTGTTGTTCGTTGGAGTACCATTGAAATATTTCGGTGAAGATGAGTCAATAGTAAAAATATTAGGAATGCCACATGGAATCCTATTTGTGGCTTACGTAATTCTAGCACTCTTGGTAAGATCTGACGAAAAATGGGATCTAAAAAGCACCTTTTTGATTTTGCTTTCCTCTATTCTACCTTTTGGAACATTCTGGGCAGATTTTAAATTTTTTCGAAAAAGGAATTAAAGAGTTCCACAAAAAAAAGCCACTCAAAAATTTGAATGGCTTTAAAATTATCTGGTATTAATAGCTTCTTAATATCCTTTGAGACAAAATTGGCCAAAGGAGAATTGTACTAGGTATTAAGAGGATTCGAGAAGAAAAACTTCTATTCTTAAATCCGCTGTCCGTTTTAAATGCTCCACGAACGAAAAAATAAAGGGAAAATACGATTCCTGCTGCTATATACGCCTGAACGGCATATATAATGGGCTCTACAAGGTTTAACATAGTGAACAAATTGTGTTAGTGTAATTTATGTGGGCTTAATTAAAAACCAGCAAGAGTCAATTCCCGTCAACAATTGCATGGGGTAAATATAGGGAGATAATTCTTTAGTTTTAAAATTATTTGAATATCCTTTCAACATTTTTTATTTCGGAAGTACTAACCAATTGGTTTAGGGCTCAAAAAAAGATTTTGTAGACCTGAGCAAGTCCTATAAAAATCAAAATAACCCCTAGTGTTTTGTTAATGATTTTGCAACTCAATTCAAGTTTTGGGCGAAGAAACTTACTGGTGTACGCAAATAGAGAAAGAGCTCCTAGTTTACCTAGAAATACTCCAATAAAAAAAAGCAGCAAACCAGGTCCTTCGAAATTTAATTCGAAGTATTGAGAAATAAAAGTGAGCAGAAAAACCCAAAATGGAATGGCTTGAGGGTTGGCTATGGCCACCATTACACCCTTAAAAAAAGGAGAAACTTTTATTTTTATTTTGGATTTTAAAACTGGTCTTGGGATGCTAAACAGATAATAGAATCCAACAACCATAAAAACAACAATAATAATAATTTGCAAGCCAATATTTTCAGAAAGTAAGCTTTGGATTAGCGAGCCAAATGCTATAGCCAAAGCTACTTCTCCTATCTCTACTATTGCGGCACCAAGGGAAAATTGAAAGCCATCTTGAAAACCCTTTTTTAAGGTAATGTTCATCACCGCAAGATTTATGGGGCCAAATGGAATTGTACCCATAAAAGTTGCTCCCAAAGCGATGAAAAACGTAAAAATTAATTCTGCGTTCACAAATATTTCTTGAATACTAATGATTGGTTAAGGAATGGCAAATGTAGCATTAAGCAATTTAAAAACCCCTGAGGATCAGATTCATTTGCCGTCAAAATGAAGTTTTATAATTTTTCTTAGCCCTTTTAATTCCGGGAAGAGCAAACCTTAAAAATATCATTTCGGAAGCTTTTCCTTAATTACATTATGGACTATATTTGCCCTATAAAGAACTATTTGGAGGGATATTAGTTTTTAAAATTCGATTTCTTGTTTTTTAATAATTTCCTTGGAAGTTTGAAAAGGCTTAAAAGTCAATTTCAATTGGACAATGGACAAAGTGCTCTTTAATTATTTCAGCTTTAATAATTCCAAAAGTCAAATGAAAATAAGGTTTACCCTTGCCTTTGTGCTTTTTCTTTTTTGCCTCAACCCTGTTCGAGCTCAAAATTACCTTGGATTTCAATTGAATTCAGTTTATGGTTTCGAATCTGATCATTTAAAAATATTTAATAATGATTTAGAACTGGATGCAAGCTATGGGTACCAATTTTTTGCATTTTACTCTTATCGTTTTAAAAAACAAAAACTTGAACCAAAATTGGCCATAGGCTGGAAATACCTACAATTTGAAGGAGAGTTTGATGAACAAGCGATCTTTGGAAACACTTATAAACTCAGTATTTTAAGTGGCTTAGATTATCGAGTCCATAAAAAATGGATTGTCGGACTTGATTTTATCATTGAGAATAACTTAGATTTCGAATTATTCAGGGCCGCCAACTCTGATTTGTTGAGATATAATATCCAGCCAAGAATTTCCTATAAATTATCAAAAAAGTGGATGGCCTCCTTAGGATTTTCAAAGGTGCTTTACCCAAGAGTTAACCATTTTTTAATCGCGAACCCTTCAAACCAGTTTAACCTTGGTCTGGCTTATAAACCTTTTAAACTATGATTTCGAAAAGTCTATACCCGCTTGTTCTTCTTTTGGTCTTTAGCGCTTGCTCTAAATACAGAGTCGATACCCAAAGAATACCAGATATCAGTCTTATTACAGAACAAAACATAAGCAGTTCCTTGCCAATTGTATCCATTACTGCAGATCCGGAACAGTTTGATTTTATGTACCAGTTTTATACTAAAGACACCCTCATCCCTGCTCAAATAAAATATTTCGATCACAATAGGACATTAATTTTCGAACAGGTTTTAGCACATATTGAAATAAAAGGCGCTGCTTCTGCCCGAAACACAATGAAATCCATAGGGATTATTCTAGATTCTGTTATTGATAATAATGTTGATCAATTGATAACACCTCCTTCTGTTTTGTTGCATCATGATCTATCAGAAATCCGTTCCTTTCGGTTGAGAAATTCCGGCAACGACTTTGGATTTTCAATGGTTAAGGATCTTTGTTATACAAATATGGCCATTAGAGCTGGGGCAGATTTGGACCTTATGTATGGGGAACCTGTTCACGCATTTGTAAATGGATCTTACTTCGGTTTGTTAAACTTAAGAACGGAAAGCAATATTGAAGGAATTTCAGGTTTACGAAATGTCTCTCCAGATAGGATTACATTAATGAAGGTTGATGTGGACAATGGAAAATTGGAATACCGGAAGGGTGATGAAGCCAGGGTGGACTTATTTTTAAAAGCGATAAAGGATAAAAACACCCAAGCACTTTGGGATATGATTGAGATTAACAACTATATCGATTATATAATTTTTCAAGATTATATTGGGAATAGAGATTGGCCAAAAAATAATATGAGGGCCTATTGTGTGGATCAGGGGAAGTTTCGATTTTTTCTCTATGATTTGGACTATGCAGCATTTCACAACAAAAATGATATTATCCCAACTTTTGAATTCGAGGATCATCAAATGGCGCGTATTTATAGGATTTTAAGAGAGCATAAGGATTTTGAAACTATCTTTGATCAAAGGCAAAAATCCTTATACAATAGATTAAGTTTTTCAACATTTTCCAATATTATGGACGATTTGATTGAGCAACTTGATGATGAAATCCCCTACCTCATTGCAAAATACAATGTTCCTCAGAGTGAATTTCATTGGAAATTAAACCTTAGCAATGTTAGGCGAGATTTTGAGAGAAGGGATGTTTATATCCGTGACAAATACGATCTTTAAAATCTATTGCCAGCCACAAGCCAAAACTATGGAAACCGTAATTCATAAAATAAACAGCAAGAAAAGCCTCAATAAGGTAAAACTATACTCCATTGAAGCTATAATTGAACACGAAGATAAAATCGTATATCACAATGTTGGATTTGCCCAAAGGGTAGGGAAAAACATTGGTCTTATTTCTGAAGATTCCTCCTCCAAAATTTCTGAAACAGATAGAGATGTTTTAGAAATGGCGGTATGGCTTTACACTGCCTTATTAGGTGGAGTTGCCTCTGATGATAAGGATGAAGCAGAAAGCATTCGTTTTTATATCGAATATGTAAATGAATCTTATCCCAAACTCTTAAAATCCTTTGAGGTTGATGAAAAAGATATTTCTGTAATTATTGAAATTGTAAAAAGTGGATTAATTCCTACTCAAAAGCAAAATAAATGGCAAGGCGTTTTTGTAGATGCTTTAATGATGGACTTTAAAGGCAAAAATGCAAAGGATAGAATTATTCAATTTTATGAGGAAACCATTTTAAGCGACACTAACCTTAGTATTAGTAAGTTTTACGATTTAATTATTGGATACTTATCTAATTATGAGCCTTATACCCAATATGCTCAAGATCATATTCAACCTCCAATCCAACGATTAATTGAAAAGTTGGAAATAGAAAAAAAGAAAATATCAAAGAAAAAATCAGCATTAATTAAAAAGCAATTGGAAATTAATGATGATGAGTTTAAAGAAATTAAAAAAAGCCTAAATACTGTAAAAGGACGGGATCCAAGGGGAATTCAAACTTTGTTTAGAACTACATCTAAAAACCATTATACCTTAAATGAAATGGTGGACAGAAAGGCTAATATTATGATAACGGTAAATGCCATTATCCTTTCCTTGGCCATGAGCGATTTATTGGGCGATAAAGTTTATGCGGATATCCCCATCGTAATTCCAATGGTAATTTTATCCACCGCTTCTTTGTTTTCCATCATTTTTGCGGTGCTTTCTATAACCCCAAGTAGAACCCAAGGTACTTCCACTGAAAGCGACATTAAAAACAAACGAAGTAATCTGCTTTATTATGGAAATTTTAGAAAAATGAAATTTGAAGATTATGAAAGGGGAATGCTTGATAAGCTTAATGATAGCGACTTCCTTTACAACTCTATGATTAAAGATCTTTACTACTTAGGAAAAACGCTAGATCACAAATACAATTTTATCCGCATTTCCCTAACTATTTTCTTAATCGGTCTTATCTCAGCCTTCGTTGTAAGCACTCTTTACAGGGTTATTATGACCTTTTAATTCTTTAGCTTTTGAAAAAAGTTTCTGTTTTTATATTACTGTTTATTGCCCTTGGCTTAAAGCTACAGGCTCAGAGTGATTTGGTGGATACTGAGCTATGGACGGGTATTTCGGCCAAAATGAAACTCAATAAAAAAGTTAAAATTGAACTGGAAGAACAATTCCGTTTCAAAGATTCGGTTCAAACTTTTAAGTCGAGCTTAACAGAATTTGGAATTCGCTATAAATTCAATAAAAAATTTAGCCTAAAGGTAAATTACAGACATAGTTATAGAGCCGGATACAGACAACGGAATAGAAATAGATTTACGCACATCTTT
>CAKZNE010000207.1 GCA_937129395.1 uncultured Cryomorphaceae bacterium
GAACAGAAGTAATCTGATAGACGGAAACGCCTATTTTATTCAATTCTTTGGATATAAAAGCGGAATTGGTATCGACAATCTGACCAATAAGTATTTCATCACCGATGGTAATAATCTCTGCAAACATCAGAGGTCAAAGTCTTTTTGAAGTTCGGAAACCACCTGCTCCACATCTTTTTTAAGACTTGGAAAAAAGCCTTTGATTTCGGCCATATTGGCTTCGTTTTTAGCAAGGGTCTCGATTTCCAGGGCCGCAGCTCGTGTCTGTTCCATACCCAACAAATCTACATTAGGCTTGATTTTGTGTGCCAATTGATACACCTGATTGTAGTCTTCATTTTCAAGGGCTTCCTCTAGTCCATTTAAATCTTGTGGAACTTCCTCTAAAAAAACGGAAATCACAGAGTTGATGAAGTCTTGATCACCATCAGCCATCTCATTAATCTTATCTAAACTATATATCATCATTTAATTTTTACCGAGAACATTTCTTGATTCTGCAATACACCCGAAAGATAGTCATTTGCTTGTATTTTACCAACGCCCGACGGGGTACCTGTGAAAATAATATCTCCTTTTTTTAACATAAAAAATGTGGAAACATAACTAATAAGTTCATCTATCTTCCATAGCATTAAGCCTGTGTTACTCTTTTGAACTTCCTCGCCATTTTTCAATAACGAAAAATTTATGTTGTTCGTATCCCCCAAACTTTCTTTTGGCAACCATTTTCCTATTACGGCAGCACCGTCAAAACCTTTTGCTTTTTCCCATGGCAAACCCTTTTCTTTTAATTTCGTCTGCAAATCCCTTGCCGTAAAATCAATACCCAAACCAATTTCTTGATAAGCATCTTTTAAAAAAGTATCAATTTTTACAGCTTGTTCAAAAGTTTCGTAACGTTCATTGTCAGATTTATAAATTTCTTCCCAAGGAGCACACATAAAAACTTTTGTGTATAGATATTGATTACATTTTTCTTTAAAAATAGGTGGATAATCGGAGCCTAAATAATCCATATAAACATAAACATCAGGTATCCCTCTATCAAAAAAAACAACATCTGATGTACTTTTTTCAGCTTCTAAATATTGTTCTTCGCGTCCTTTTAAAAGCAACTCACTAAATAACATGGGTTTTTCTAAAAACAATTTTGAATTCAAAAAGGTAGCACCCCTAAGAATGTCAAAATTGGAAAGACCATATTCACTGAGTAGATCAATTTCTTGAAAATAGGTAGATCCAGCATAGGTTCCGGGAAGGTTGCTGTCCGTTCCTACTAACATTATTACTCCTCTATCTTTGAGTAGATTAAAGTTCGATTTCCAGAATTTACTATTTACAAATGCATCCTCAAAGAATTCACCCATCACATCAATTCCATGAACATGTTGGCCGTTTTCCTCACTTACTGGATCCAATATTTTTTTATTTACCAATTTTTTGTCCAGCTCATTAGGCTTAAACTTTCCCTGGTGGATTTCGCTAATATTATGAAAGCCTGCCAGGGTGTAAATGATGGGGGTAGCAGATTTTGCAATGATGTCCGCCTGTTCTGGATTTAGTTTCCCACGCCAAACTCCATGAGCCAAAATATCGGCTCCAGCTAGAACCGCATTTACCGCATTTTCTGGACTGCCTACATGGACGAATACTTTTTTATCGTAAAGATGTGCTTGGTTTATTAAAGCCTTTAGTTGGTCAAAATTCATTTCCGGACTACCTTCTGGGATTTGGTCGCAGGATATTTTTACGTAGTCAATATCATTTTTTAGGTAATTTTCCATCAACTTTTCGGCTTCGCTTGGCTCGTCAATAATTGGGCTAATACCATTTACCATTTTCTTTAAAGGCCAAGGGAGCATTAATTTTGTTAAAGGAATAGGATGACTGTTTTTGATGGAAATAGGGATGTGGGTATTGAAAATATCCGGACCAAGGATTTCTTGGTTTTCTACTTTTTTGGCAAGTTTGGAAATTCCATTTGCTAGGCCTCCAAGATCGTAAACCGTGGTAATGCCAGAATACAAATATGCTTGTAAATTATATTCCTCATTTGCTCCATAGTTCTCCCAAGGCACAGATCCACTTCCCGAAAGGTGAACATGAGAATCAATTAAACCGGGCATTAAGGTTTTTCCTTTCCCGTCAATTATTTTAATTCCAGCAGGAAAGGAAATGTTTTTCCCTATTTTGTCAATTAGGCCATTTTTTAACCAAACATCCATACCCTTAAATAATAGACTGTCCTTTCCATTGAAAATAGTTGCATTTTTAATAAGTAATTCTGTTTTGCTGTTTGACTGTATAATATCCTCCTCTTCAATTGATTTACATTGAAAGAGGGAAAGAAATAGAAGTGGTAAAATAAAATATTTGAAGGTTCTCATAATTAGTTCGTTTGACCTATTTTTGAAAAATCAAAACTAGATAATTTAGTTCATTTGAACTAATAATTGAATGAGAACAAGAGATAAAATTTTAAAGGAGGCTTTAAAGCAATTCAATGGCCTAGGTGTAGAGAAAACAACGACAAGGCATATCGCCTCTGCATTGGGTATGAGTCAGGGAAATTTGCATTATCATTTTGCGAATAAAGACTTGTTAATCAAGGAGTTGTTTGATAATTTTATTCAAAAAATTACTGAGGTACGGAAATATGAATATCAAGTGCTCTTTAAGAAGGAAGATGTTCTTGCCTCAATGGATTTGAGTTTTTCTGTTATGTATAAATATCGTTTTTTGTTTAGAGACAATGAAACTGTTTGGAGAAGATTAAGCTCAATAAAAAAAGCTATGCTCGAGCTTTTAGCAGGTAGGAAAGTTGAAATAAAACAAATTATTTCCCACTATGTGAAACAGAATATTTTTAGACCGGATATTAGTGATAGTCAGCAAGAATATCTTGCAGATCAGTTTGTTTTTAATATAACTTCATGGCTCAATGCTTCTGAATATTTGGGTGTTACAAAACAAAAGTCCAATTATTTCGCAAAATTTACTTTTCGCCAATGGCTTCCTTATTTAGTTTCTGAGGAAATGAAGAATTGGGAGGAATTACTTGGCGAAAAATAGTAGACCAGCCTATTTTGTCCAGCGTTCTTTAGCCCATGTTTCTCTTTCTTCTTTATCCTTGAAGGTCCAGGCTAAAATTCTGCTTGTCTTATTTCCAGTTCCAATTTCTATGGTTTTCACTTCAGTGGCTTCCATTTTCGTAAGACTTTTATAAAAGGCTTTTAGATTTGGTTTTTTGGAAACTAAACTGCTAAACCAAAGGCAATTGTCGGCGAATTTTTTACTTTCCCGAATCATATTTTGGATGAATCTATACTCTCCACCTTCCGTAATTAATTCGGATGCGTTTCCAGAAAAGTTTAAAACTGGACTCTCCGTTTTTTCGCTACCTAAATTTTTCAGTTTTCGAAAACTTCCTTTTTCAGCATTTTCTTTTGAAGAATGAAAAGGAGGATTGCAAATGGAAATATCAACTTTTTCTCTTTTGTCGATCACCCCATAAAACTTGGAATGCTTGTGTTCCTGTAACCTAATCTCAACCTTTGATTTTAGGCTGGGATTTAATTCCACAATTTTTTTAGCAAATGACAGAGACTTTTCATCAATATCCGATGCAATAAATTTCCAATTGTACTCAACTGAACCAATTATTGGGTAAATGCAACTTGCCCCGGTTCCAATATCATAGGCTTTTACTTTTGGTCCATTTGGGATAATTCCTGAATTGGATTCCGCCAATAAATCTGCCATATAATGAATGTAATCGGCTCTTCCTGGTATTGGAGGGCAAAGATTTTTTGGGGAAAACATCCAATAGTCTATTCTGTAATAATGTTTGAGAATCGCTGTATTTAATTGACGGACAGCCTGTGGATTTGAGAAGTTGATTGTTTCTCCACCATATTTATTGGAAATAATATTTTTGGAAAGTCCAGAAACTAAAGTCGCCAACTTTTGCAGATCGTAGGGAGCAATATTTCTGTTTCTAGGATGGAGCTTTGGTTTGGAAGGCGATTTTTTCGCGTCTTTTTTAGACAAAATTGTTGCGGTTTAATTGGATTCAAAGATTGGAAATAAAAAAGGATTGGCAGACCTATGACTAAGATCTTTGATGCTTTGTTTTATTTCTATTTATAGATTCCAATTGGCTTTAAATATTAATTTGCCAAACTAGCCCAAGAATTAATTTGCATCCAACATAAATAACCAATAGGGCGGTTAGAATGCTAAGAATTTTGGTCTTGAATTTCTTATGACTAAAATAGGAACCTAGTCCAGCCCCTAAACATACGGCTATAATAAGCTTGCCTATAAAGTTGAAATCCAAATTAAGGTTCCCAGCCAGAGCCAATCCTCCAAGTCCTGCGAGGGAGTTGAAGAATATAAAAGACGAGGCCAAAGCGGCAATTTTCTTTGAATTTTCCCAAGAAACTAAATGAAGAACAGGTGATAAATAGATCCCTCCACCAATTCCAGATAATCCTGATAAAAGTCCGATGCTGCCTCCAAGTCCAATTTTAAAAGGAAGAATGAATTGACGTTTACCACCTTTATTTTGGAACTGTTTTAAGAACATAGCTAAACCAGCTCCAATAAGTGAAATCCCCAAAATGATGAAAAAAGTTTTATCGGCCAATTTCCATTGTGCTGCAATAAAGGCGAGGGGAATACTTAGAACTAAAAAAGGCCAAAAGCTTTTCCAATCAAAAGTTTTGGACCTTATAAATGCAAAACTGGTAATTACAACTACGCAAATATTTAAAATCAATGCAGTGGAACGAATTTGATAAATATCCCCCAATATCAAACTTAGAATTGCCAAGTAACTGGACCCTCCGCCAAAACCTACAGAAGAGTAGAGGAGAGCTATTAGGAAAAAGAAGAAGGGTAGGATTTCCAATTGTTGATTTTATTTAGAAGTTTTTTTTTGGAATTTGGGTTCATTTGCTTGGAAATTCAATTTATTACAAACTTTAATTTTGCCTCATTTGAATCTTTAAAGGCATTCGTTTTTTTAAGAAAAAGCTGCATTTCATCCATAGGCAAGCCAGAGGCCAATTTGCTGTAATCATAAATATGAGATAACATTCGAACGTAAGCTTGGGGCTCCTTTTGCCTTGTCAATTTTCTTAGAGTCCCAAGGTAGTCGTCTCTAAATACGGTTGGGATTAAGATTTTACATTGCCCTTCCCTAACCAATTCAGCATTCATCATTACTCTGGCTAACCTGCCGTTTCCATCTAAAAAAGGATGTATTTCGCTAATTGCAAACATAATAAATGCGGCTCTTGAAAAGGGGTGTTTTAAGGAATGGTAGAAATCAAAACTTTTAATCAAGGTGCCCTTTACTAATGTGAGGTCAACAAAGGCAGTTTGACCAGCTCTGTTATTTTTGTCTTTAAATTCACCGGGCTTTTTGTTGGATCTTGAGGACATGATAACTTTATGCCTGTACTTTATTATGTTTAATAAATCTTCTGGAGTTGAAGGAGTAATTTTCATTTCCTTTTTATTAGATACCAAACGGTAAGTTCCTAAAACATCATGAGAATCTTCATTTCTACTTGAAAGGGGAATTCCACTTTCAATAATTTGTTTTGCTTCTTCCAATTCGAATTCAGTCCCTTCTATATAATTTGAAAAATAGCTTTCATAAAAGGCGAAATTTTTGAATAGGACAGGGTTGGAACTTTTATCCTCTTGATATTTAAATTCAAACTGTTGTAGTTCTTGATAAAGGATTTCAAATAATTCATTTCTTTTTGAATCGTATGGAATTCCATAGGCTCTAGCCGATGCAATTGAAGTTTTTAATACTTTCGAAGAGTGTGTACTTAATAGAGCGCTTATAATGATGTCCAGCTTTTTGAACTCCTTTGTCAAGTTTAACTCAATGGATATAATCCGAGCCTTGTCTCGAATTAAATTCAATTCAGATTCACCGTTAACACTGGCAATTTTATCCAATCTTTCCTCGATATCTGATTGAGCTAAGGTTTTTAATTCTGAACCTGACTTTCTTGATTCCTGTAGATTTTCCAAAAATGCCCTTTCGCGTTGAGAAGCGAAAAGCTCCCCAGATAATATATTGTCACCTTTAATTGGGCCCCTGCCTTTTAAAAATCCTATGGTTATCCCTGGTAATGTTATATTCTTAGAATAAGAATGTGTAAGAAAAATTTTACCTGTTGGAGTTGGCTTAAATTCTAGTGCTGATCTATGACTTAATATTGCCCCTGGGTAAAGTTTTCCTAGAATTAAGAAAATGTTTCTTCGAATGATCAACTCACTTGACTCTTCCAGATTTGGGGAGAATATCCTTGGAGCAATTTTTTTAATAAATCCACTTTTTTCAAGCTTCGATATTTGCCTTGAAATTTTTGGATCAGAAGAACTAAAAATCACTTCTTGTAGATGAAGGGGTAAGTTTTTTTCCATTAAATGAGCCTAATTTCGTGAGAGTGTAAATTTTTTCTATTAAAACTGAAATATAGACAAATATTTTCGACTAAATTTAATCTTAAATGAAATTCCCCTCCTTTTAATGGCCTTTTGGAAAGTTGAATAACTAAATCTAATTATACAAACTCATCCCTTTTTTGGTTCAACCTCCTGCATTTTCGAATCTGAACTATAAGGTACCTTCCCAGATGGAACTACCTTGCTGGTCGCATTCAAATGTGTTTCTTGGTCATCGAAAAAGATATGGGCGCCAAAGGCTTGTAACACTTTGTCTTTTGAAAGTCCGCCTAAAAAATGAGCTTCATCCACATAAACACCCCATTTCCTAAGGGTTTTAATAACACGCATATGGGAAGGGGCATTTCTTGCTGTAACAATAGAAAGTCTGAGGGGAGAAAGTTCAATGGAAGTAGGTAAATGATCTTGAATTTTGGAAAGCTTGATTAGCAGTTTTGCAAATGGACCTTCTTTTAATGGTTCATCTTCATGCTCTTCTTCGTATTTATGAAAAGCCTCCATTCCCTCTGTTTTATAACGGTATTCCGAATCTTCAGAAAATAATACAGCATCCGCATCAAAGGCAATTTTTACCCTATTATCATTTGGATTGAATTCTGTTGGTGGAGCGTAAATACTAGCCGCCGCACAGGCCCTAGAATCAATAACCGATTGCACATCTTTGTCATCCTTCGACAAAAATAAATCTACGTCATAAGCTTCAATATAGGGAGATAGCGGTTCGCCTCCAGATAAGGCCACCCTGGTAATATCCAATTTATGCTTGCTGATTGAATTAAGCATTCTCACCCCAGTTTCAGGACTATTTCTAGACATTACCACAACTTCTACAATACGTTTGTCTGCTTGGTTGTTTAGCTCCAAAAGGCTTTTTACCAAAACAAAAGCTGTCCCAGGTTCCAAGGGTTCTTCCTCTCTTTCTTGTTGATATTTTCGATATCCTTCAATGCCTTTTTTGTCGAAAACTGCATTTTCCGATTCTAAATTAAAAAGAGCTCTTGAGGAAACTCCTATTACCAAAATATCTGAAAAATCTACGGCCATGCTACTTTTTTGGTGGACAATTTTTAGAATTCAAATATCTAAATAATAATCGCTTAAAGGACCAAGGCAGGTTTATTCTTTCTACCGAAAAACTGGATTACATAAATTTTAAAAACCTTGAGAAAGTTTCCTGTTTTAAGATGTAATTTCTTTTAATCTGTTCATGGCTACCGTTTCTTTTTCAGATAATTCCATTAATATTTCTGAAGCTTGGTTTATATATTTAATATTTTGAGTTTCTCCCACTTCCATAAAAGTGTCTGCCACATTTTTCCATAAAAGGGCAATTGTTTTATAATCTTGGCTTACTTCAATCAGGCTTTTCGATTCCAATAAATCCCCAGCCTCGACTAAGAAATCCCGATAAAAGTTTCTAAATAAGGAACCGCCAGTTCCACCTCTTTCCATTAAGGATGCGGAGGTTTGAAAATCCCTTTTGATGTTTTTACTATTGGCAAACCACTTCTTAATTTCAGAACTTGCCTTATAAATCCCTTTGCATCCAATATTTTTAATGGGAGGGTTTAAAAAATCATGAGCGTTTCTATTGATTGCTCCTTTAAGAATTGTTTTTAAATCAGGAATTTCTTCTTTTTTGGAAATAATATAGGAAAGGTTTTTAGATGACATTGGTCCTTTTTCATTTCTTGCCAACTCTAAGTTTTTTAGGCTTGTTACCGCTTCCCGTCCTTGTTGGTTTGTATCATTAAGGAAAGCCATTTTATCATCATATCCATAAATTGAAGCATAGTGACCTGCAAAATGAATTTTGGTGGTGAAATACTCTAAATGATAACAGTCTAGTTTTAAGCCTACTGCTTTTCCACTTTCCAATTGGGATTGAACATTATACCAAGCTTTTTTTACAGATGAAGTTTCCTGAACCTCCAGAGTTAGATTTAGATTTCTGCAAATATTTTCAGTTAAAACATCCTGTTTCACCCTTCCTCCAATAAAAGGAAAATCCATAATTTTCATATTCCAATACACAAATCCCAAGCCTTCTCCAATCCCGAAAAGCATGGGCTCTGAAATCTCAATCCCTTGCTGTTGGATTAAGCTTCCAGTAGT
>CAKZNE010000208.1 GCA_937129395.1 uncultured Cryomorphaceae bacterium
TTTTTGAATAATTAGAATGATATAAGGAAAGAGAACTAGAAAAATAAAATAAAAAACACTTGTCTGCAAATAGGTTTTGGTCAAATTCCAAAGATCACTTTGACACTATCTCATAAAGTGTGTAAGTTAAAAATAACTTGAGTCACTTAATTTATCTATAATCTGACCCTCTGATTATAAATAGTTAGAAACTGATTTAGAATAATGCCCCAGTTCCTGATAGGCATCGACCATTTTTTAGTAGCTTCTCTTACCGACAAATATACGGATTTCATCACAGCTTGATCAGTTGGGAAGGAAAGTTTATTTTTTGTATACTTTCTAATTTTCCCATTTAAGTTTTCTATCAAGTTAGTGGTGTAGATAATTTTTCTTATTTCTATAGGAAATTCAAAGAAAACAGTAAGTTCTTCCCAGTTATCTCTCCAGCTTTTTATAGCATAAGAATACTTATCATTCCATTTATTTGCAAAATCCTCTAGCGCAGCTTCTGCAGCTTGTTTAGTAGGTGCGTTGTAGATATTTTTCATATCTTTTGTAAAGGCTTTTTTATCTTTCCAAACCACATATCTACAAGCATTTCTAATCTGATGAACCACACAGATTTGTGTTTTAGATTCTGGAAAAACATTTTTAATAGTGTCCGTAAATCCATTTAAATTATCTGTTGCTGTTATTAATAAATCTTCTACACCTCTGGCTTTCATATCCGTTAAAACACTCATCCAAAAGGCGGCAGATTCATTTTTACCTAACCACAAACCCAATACTTCTTTCTTTCCATCTCTTCTTAAGCCTACAGCAATATAAACGGTTTTGTTCACTACTTTTGAGTTCTCACGGACTTTGAAAACGATTCCGTCCATCCACACGATTAAGTAAACGGGTTCTAATGGTCTGTTCTGCCAAGCTACAATATCGTTTGTGATTTGGTCTGTAATTCTTGATATTGTTGAAGTAGAAATGTCAAAATTATAGACTTCTCGTATTTGTTCCTCTATGTCGCTATTGCTCATTCCCTTTGCATATAAAGACACAATTACGTTTTCAATGCCATCTACCATACTGGATCGTTTTGGAATCAGCATCGGATTAAAACTTGCATCTCTATCTCTTGGCATTTTTATTTCAGATTCGCCGTAAGAAGTTTTTATCTTCTTGGTCCCATAACCATTTCTAGCATTTTGAGCTTTGCTCTTTTTTCCTTTCTGATAACCTAAATGACTATCCAATTCTCCTTCAAGCATTTTTTCAATGCCTCTCTTTTGAAGATCTTTCAAAAAACTGTTCAATTCTTCTCCTGTTTTGAACTGCTTTAAAAAATCATTTATCCTACTATAAACTACCTATACCCATCATTCAGCCCGACTCCCTCCTTGATCATAGGCAGTATTTTGGCCAACCGCCGGAGTTTGGTTTTTTCCTGTTTGGCTTCGGCGATGTATTCGCAGAACTCTTTCTGTTTATAGGACGTAAACTTTTCAAAAGCGGCCTTTAACGCAGCATTTTTGGAGAATTCGGATTGCAATAGCTCAGGAATAACAGCTTTTGAAGTTCTTTCAGCCTTCACTTCCAGTCCCTTTTTCTGGTGCTCCAAGGCTTCAACCATATAGGCCAACACCATTTTTTCGTCAACTTCGTTCAAACTATGGAACTTCCAATGGCGCATGCCCTTGGTTTTGCCTTCCTGCGCATTTTCCAGTACTTTTTTGGAATCCGTTAAAAACACCCCATTAAAAAACCAAATCCCAAAATGCCCCTTGAACTTACAAATACCAAAAACATTCTTGTTGTTCCAAGTGTACACGGGAATACTCCATTTAAAATCTTCTTGGGCTTCTGTTTTTAAGGCAATTTCACGTAGAAAACCTATGCCCTCCCTGAACGGATGCTCCTTTTCGTAATAGCTCTCTAATTTTTCGGATTTTTCCACAACTATCTGATTTGAATAGCAGTAAGTTCGCAAATTTTCACGATTACCTTCACCGCTTTCTCCATACTTTCCAAAGGAACATACTCGTATTTACCATGAAAATTGTGTCCCCCGGCAAAAATATTGGGGCAGGGCAAGCCCATAAAGCTCAATTGGGAACCATCAGTTCCCCCTCGAATGGGTTTTATTATGGGCTCGATTTGGAGGGATTTCATCGCTTCTTCGGCAATCTCCACAATATGGAACATGGGTTCTACCTTTTCCCGCATGTTTTTGTATTGGTCTTTCACTTGTATTTTCTAACATAATATTATAATTTTCCCCATGTTCATCAAAACTCATATCACATATATTATTAATTATTTTTCATCTAACAGATTATACAATAATACCCATTAATTATCAATAATTAAATTATTAAATTATTTTAAAATTAATTATCCTCATTCCATTTACTCCATTTTTTCTTTTTATTCTAATTTTTTAATTTATTAAATTAATTCTTCAAAGAATTAAACTATTTTAATTGTTACTAAATATTAGTTAATTTTATCATAATTAAAAAAGCTTAAAAAAGATTATTTAAAATTATCTGTTTCTGATAAATATTATATAAAATACTCACCATATAATTTTAAATCAAATAAATAAATTTAAATAATATCAATAAAATTATTTTCATTT
>CAKZNE010000209.1 GCA_937129395.1 uncultured Cryomorphaceae bacterium
TATCGGGTAATAAAATTTTAACTGCCTGATCTTGGAAATACCCGCCTGTGGCAGAAAGTATTGAGGTTGAGGTGTCTGTGCCAACAATTAATGCCTCCTTTAGACCTTGGGCTATTTCCTCATTACTGAGATCGGAACCGCCTACAATTTTATTGATATCGTCCTTGGAACAAGAAGTGGAAAGCACAAATAGAAAAGCGAAAATTGAAAAGATTGATGATTTTGTCATTTGGAATAAATTTTTTGATACCTATACTAAAGTCGTACCAAAGCTATTAGAAATTAAGGGTTAATTGAACATATTCGTCCACATTTTCTGTTTCAAGATTTGATAGTCCAATTCCAAGAAGTCGAATGGCCTTTGTGGGAGGTGAATCTTGTAATAAACTAAGGGCCTTATTCATAATTTCTGGTTTTTTATTGGTAAAGTGTTGAAAAGATGAGCTGCGGGTTTGTCTTTCAAAATCGAAGTATTTGAATTTTAGGTTTATCGTTTTTCCTTTACTTTCTGCTTTGTCTATTCTTTTTTGAAGACTATCGACCAATGCCCTTAAAGTATTCTCAATTTCTACAGGATTTAGCATGTCGCTGGAAAAAGTTCTTTCTACGCTTATAGATTTTCGAACGCGATTTGGCTTAACCTCACTTTTTTGAATTCCTCTTACGATATTGTAATAATGACTCCCACTTTTTCCAAACTCTCTGTTCAATAAAACTTGGTCCCACTTTTTTAAATCAGCCCCTCTAAAAATTCCAAGCCTTTTCATTTTTTCAGCAGTTTTAACGCCAACCCCGAAAAATTTCTGAATTGGTAATTGCTCTAAAAAAGAAATCACCTGATCCGGCATGATGGTTTTTTGTCCATTAGGTTTGTTAATGTCTGAGGCAACTTTTGCAATAAATTTATTTATTGAAATTCCAGCCGAGGCCCGTAGTTGAGTTTCCTCAAATATTTGATTCCGTATTTGTTTTGCAATTTTTGTTGCTGTTTCTATACCCTTTTTATTCTCTGTAACATCCAAATAGGCCTCGTCAAGTGATAAGGGTTCTACCAAGTCTGTATACTCCAAAAATATTCTTCTTATGATTTTGGAGACCTCGTTGTACTTGTCAAAATTGGGTTTTACAAAAATAAGACCGGGGCATTTTCGGTAGGCAATTGCTGAAGCCATCGCGGACCTTACCCCATATTTTCGGGCTTCATAGCTGGCGGCGGAAACTACACCTCTTTCTTTGGATCCACCTACAGCAACTGGTTTTCCTTGCAGATCTGGATTGTCCCTTTGTTCCACAGAAGCATAAAAGGCATCCATATCTATATGAATAATTTTCCGAATGTATTCCTCAGGAATTTCCATTAATTGCTGATCTCTTCTTTTTTTTTCGTTGGTAAATATCTGCTTTTTAGAGCTTGTTAAATAATTCAATCGGAATGAATTTAAGCAATTAAAACTCCCTAAATTAGCCAAATTATATGCTGTCCAAGAAAAGTAAATACGCCATTAATGCTTTAGTCTTCCTAGCTAGGAAGTTTAAGGAGGACCCGAACCAGAAAGTTCAGGTTTTGGAAATTGCACAAGAAAAAAATATTCCTAAAAAATTTTTGGAAAGCATTCTTCTTACCTTAAAAAAGAATGGAATCCTTGGCAGTAAAATGGGTCGAGGCGGAGGTTATTACCTGAGAAGAAACCCAGAGAATGTAGACCTTGCTGAGGTGTATAGAATTTTTGATGGTGCCATTGGTTTACTTCCCTGCGTTACCTATAATTATTATGAAAAGTGTGAGGAGTGTGAGGATGAACAAACCTGTGGAATTCGCCATGCCATTCTTGAAGTAAGAAACCAAACCGTGGAAATTCTAAAAAGAAATACCCTTGAGGAGATACTAAGGAAGGAAGAAGAAGCTGAAAATTCTAGTCCTTCCGAATAATTCGAGTGGTATTTCCCTCCTGGTCTTTTATAATATACAATCCTTCCTTTTGATCTTTTAGGTCGATATTATCCACATTTACCTTGTCCAAAATTAATTGTCCAGCACTATTAAAAACGGAATAGTCTCCGTATTGCTCAAAATTCACATTCCCCTTACTTGGATTTGGGAATGCCTTTAAAAATTGAGCATCTTTTTCTTCCAAACCAATACCCTGACCAATTTCATAAATGGAAAATGTACCGCTTATTTCATTTGCAATAATTACCAATGCAACTCCGGTTGGACTTTGAAAACTTGGAACAAAAACAATGGATTCAGGGCCTAAATCTCCTGCTCCTGAGGTATTTGCAGTTTGACTAAAATCACGGTTTAATTCATACAGTTCAAACTGAGGATTGTTCGGGTCGCTAATGTCATAAATCATAAAACCACCCATTCTTTCCAATCCAATAAAAGCATATCTCACACCATCCACTTCGCCAATGGCAAGGGCTTGAGGTTCTGGTCCTCTATTATCACTTCTGGATTTAAAACTATTGTTATCGTCCTGATCTGAATTAAAATTTAATGGATAAGCCAAAGCTGTGATTTGCTCGAAATCATCTCCGCTATCCCAAACCAGTTGAAAATTATCATCCCAAATACTAAAGGATCTTGTACCAAAAGTGAAGAGAGAGTCTTTTAATCCATCACCGTTATTATCACCTAACATTTGGTTTACCTCCAAACGCCCCAAATTATTGTCATTTATTAAAGTGGAAACATTGGTAAATTTTCCTGGATCGACAGGTGTAGAGTTTAACCTTGCTGCATCTGTAAAAGTTGAGTTGCTTATTGGTTCACCCTCATTGGCGGAAGCAATAAAAGTATTTCCGCCAGATTCAAAAGCAACAATCGCATCGGGTTGGTACATGGCGAATAGTCGGGAATAGGTTTGAATGTCGATAGCAGCATTCATATCGGAAGCGTCTAATCCATTTCCAGCAATCCCTCTATCCATATATCCCAGGCCATAAACAGTATCAATTGTGGCGCTAGGAATATCAATAATCATCACTGCATTATTTTCCTGCAAAGATACATAGGCCTTTGTGGCGTTGCTGTTTGCTGTAACGTATTCTGGCTCTAAATCTTGAGAAACTAATTGTTGATCATTATTTCCATAATGCAAAACTAATGGGCTAACAGCTTGGCTATCTAGTGGCGTAAAGGAAATGGTTTTAACACTTGCCTGACTTAGATTGTTAACACCAATACTTACATTTATTAGGCTAACTGATCCTGCCGGGTCTGAACTATAATCATCTGTTGGGGAACCTTCATTGGCAATTAAAAGGATATTTCCTCCAGGTGCAAATCCCACCATGTCGGGTAAAGGACCAACACTAAATTGTTTCTGAAAAACACCATCATTATCAAAGAAAATTACCTTTCCGCTGCTTTGGGGAGTGGAGCCAATTCCTACAATAGCAACGATGCCGTTAAATGCCGCTACACTGGTTGGAGAGGAAATGTAAGTGGAAAGGTCAACCAGTTTCATTCGAAAAGGTTTGGTAATATCAGCCATGTCGTAAACCTCCAAACGGTTGAGACTAACGTTTACGGAAAATAGCCTAGAACTATTTCTATCCCAGGCAATTGCCTTGCTTCCACCGTCATTAAAAATATTGGTTTCCACCGTTCGAGCTTTTACTAATGGCAAAGTTTGAGCTTGCATTTGTGTAAGTCCGAAAAGGAGAAAAAACCCTGGGATGATTCTTTTTATCATGACATATAATTTCAAGCTGTAAAGCTATAAAATTGAGTTGATTTTTGGCGGTTCATTGAGTTTGAGAAAAAGCTAATAATTCTAAAGATCAATGCCCAATCCAAAATAAATACTTCTTGGGCTTGAAGAAATAATTCCAGGACCAGGATAACCAACTGCTCGCCTCGTAAAATAGGCATTGTTGCTTATGTTGTTAACACCAAATTCCGTTTTGATTTTTTTCCAATTGTAAGTCAAACTAAAATCCAAAACCCAATAGGAAGGAATTAGTCCGTAAATTCCACTAGCGGAGGAAAGGGCATTTGTTGCATCAGAAAATTGTTTGGATAAATAACTGAATTGAAAGGAGGTTTTTAATTTTTTATAGGATGGGCTTAGGCCTAATTTAATATTCCATTCAGGAACATATTCTACTCTATTTCCTTCAATGGCAGTTTCTTGCGAATTAAAATACCTGCCCTTTATATGTGAAACATTTACAAAAGAAAGAACATTCCAGTGTGATTTTTTATTAAATATCTCCAACCAATCGGCTTCCAAATAACTTTCAATTCCGGCAATGCTAGCATCTGCAACATTGGTTGTAAATCGAATAATTCTTACGTTGCCAAAAGCATCTTCTTGAATTTTTACAAGGCTCCCAATTTTATCATAATAATTAAGAAGAAAAATTCCAGCATCCAATCTTAAACCTCTTGCAAGTTTTCCTCTCAGACCTAAATCGGCATTAAATCCTTTTTCATCTTGCAGATTGGCATCAATATCATAGGAGGGTGCAGCAACTCTTAAATTATTAAAAGTAATTGCCCTATAGTTTTGGGAGAAATTTGCATAAAGCTCCAAGCCATTTTTAAAATAATAACTAGAACCAACTCCTACTAATAATAAGGAACGATCGTTGGATCTTTGTTCTTCTGTTATACTGTCCAGAACAATCTGGTTTGTTAGTGGGATACGAATACTACTTTCATAAAAGCCTTCCGCATTGGTATGAATATTCTCAAACCTAAAACCTGGAGTAATGCTGAAGCTAGGGCTGATGGTAAATATGTTTTCAGCAAAGATGGCAATGTTGGTGCTAGGGAAGGTATAGTCAGAAAGTAGGTTTTGATCTTCATTAAAGCTAAAATTTGCTCGGTTGTCCTTATCCCCAAAGCCTTGCTGTTTACTGGTATTTCCGTAGTAGTACCGGCTGCCAAGTACAAAAGCTGATGGTAATTTGGCTATGGAGTATCTATAAAGTAATCGAGTTTCATTGCCGTAATTTTTATAATGATCTACTAAGAGGTCTCTATTTCCAAAATCATCGATTCGTACCGGTATTTGAATGAACCCTAAGGCTTTTCGACTTCCTATTAAACCAAAAAAATCGCTGCTAATTTTCAACTTTTTATTGGCTTTGTAGTTTAGTTTAATAGCGCTAAGATTCCAATCTACAGCAAACCAATTCCGTGATCTAAGAGATTGGTAAGGATCATTTTGAAATTGCGCATCGGTGAGTCCGCCTGCTTGCTGGGCTAAGTATTCCATATGGGTAATTTCCACTGCAATATTTAATTTTTCAGAAGCTTGATATCCAATTCTACCATGCAGACTTAAATTGTAAAACTGACTATTATCACGGTTGGAATTTCCGGATCGGTAATTAATAAAAGCGGAATAATTTACCTTGTTTATTTGTCCGCCAACATGGCTGAAACTGTTGAAATAGCCCAGGGAATTATAGCTATTCATTGTGGAGAAATGGAGTTTTTTATTTGGGTCACCTTCCTTTAATTTGAGGTTCACCATTCCTCCAAATTGGGTTCCATATTGAAGGGAAGCAGCTCCTCTAACGATTTCTATTTTTTCTATGGATTGCATAGGAGGGGCATAATAACTTTCTGGATATCCTAGCGCATCAGCCGCCATTTCGTAACCATTTTGACGGGTGTTAAAATTGGAGCTTCTATCAGGACTAAGGCCTCTTGCGCCAATTCCCAGTTGAAGCCCGGCACAATCACTTTCCCAAACTGTTAGTCCCGGTACTTTTGCAAAAACTTGCCTCGCATTATTGCTGGATTTATTGGCCGTCATTTTGGCCACCTGCAAAACCTCATTTTTCTTGGAGGCATATATTTTGGTGTTTTCAATGGATTTTAATCTCAATATGGTTTCGCCTTCTTTTACCTTTTCTTCAAGCAATACTTCATTTAGGATAGATTCCTTTTCCTTTAGACTGAAGTTTTTGATGTTAATGAAGTTTTGCAATTCAATTTGAATCTCTTGTTTTGAATAGGATAAATGGCTGATTTTGATGCGAAATGAATTTAGATTTCCACATGAGATTTTATAAAAACCTTTTTCATCGCTGGTGGTACCCATTTTGGTTTCTGCTATACTAACGTTTGCAGAGGGTATCCCTTTATTATTTTCATCAAGGATGTATCCTGAGAGAATATAATTTTGGGAAAAAGCCCAAAGCGAATTGATTAATAGCAATAGACTGAAAAGAAATTTTCTGCTAATATTCATAAGGAAGGATCCACGTTTTAGATTTATAACTATCCTCAATTTTGCTGAGATCTGTACTTGGATTAATAAACCTTTTTGCTCCTTTGTTTTGAAGGTTCACAAAGCAATTGGCATAAATCTCTGGTTCAATGTTCAGTTCTTTCCGGTATTTTTTGTCTAAAAAATGGGCGAATTGCAAAATGAGATCTGGCTGTGTAGAAAGTTGTTTTACTTGATTAGGACTAAGAAATTCTGAAGGCTCAATCTCAAAATAATCTTTGGTTCTTGGATCTTTTACAAGATAATTTATATACCCTGCTTTCTCCATTAACATTACCCTCCATCCCAAACGGTAGCCCTCTTCATTCCAAAAGAGTTTTCCCGGATAGGCCAAATACCTCCAGGGCCATATTAATTGGAAGGCAAAGAAAATTAGCAGCCCCGTTTTTAGTATTGGGCTCAAGCTTAAAGTGGTTTTCGTTTTGATTTCCTGGGTGTTTTTGAAAATGAAATTGAGTTTGTTCAGTATTTTTTGATGGAATGAATCTGGAAAAAATATCAAAGTGCTAAAAATCATTACCCAGGGAAAAACCCCAATTGGGAATAAAACCCAAGTAAGTATGTGGAAAATAACAACCACCACAAATGCATAAATTCTGGTTCTTTTATTCCAAAGAAAAAAGGCTATCGATAAATCATAAAAGGCACCAAACCAGCTAAAAATGTAGGCGGTGAGCTTGTAATTGAGAAGCGGGCCAATTAGGGGCAAGTGAGATTGGGATGGCAACCAAATGTTCAATGGAGCTGCCTCTAACAACCAATCCGAATTTAATTTTGCCAGTCCCGCATAGAAATAAACCAAGGTCAAAAGAATACGGAAGGAGTTTACATAAAGCTGATGTCCTTTGTCAAGAGCAATTGCCCTTTTGGCCTTTACGTCTAGTGAGTAAATTCGATGCGCGGGTAAAAAAACAAGCAGCAAGGCTACCAAGCTTACAAAGTAATAGTGGTTGAGATAATTTGCCGAATCCAACAGTTCTATATAGGTAAAAGATAAAAAGAAGAGACTTGAAAAAACTCTGTAAAACCAACCCAAGGCAATGGCAATTGAGCTAATAAGCATTAAAATAAAAACCAAATAGATAAGCTTGCTAGGTAAAGGTTCTACCCATTCAAAACTATAATATTTAAAGTGAAAATCTGGTAAAATATAGAGTTCGTAGATCCAACCTTTTATCCAAAACCGAAGTGTGGAAAAAAACATAAGCAGCCCAAAAACTATCCGGAAAACAGCTAGTGGGGCAAGACTTAAATTGGAATTGAACTTGGTCATTTTTAAAATTCCTTAGTTAGTCGCCATCATTATCTTGGTAGGTAATTAAAATACCAAGGGCGGAAGGCATTTCTGTTTTTAAGGAAATTATGGTTTTTTGGATTGCGGTATAAGCCCTATTTACTTTGTCCTTTTCAATTTCGATAGATTCACTAAAAGGGGACGGAATTTCGCGAATAGCAATACTGGCTTCTCTTAATTGATCATCAATAAGTTGGTAGGTCGGTTTTCCAAAACTTTGGGTTCCAATTTCCATTAGGTAATCTTCTAATCCTAAACCGTCTGTGTTTCCATCGTAGGAAATTCCTTTGTATAAGAAGCGAATTGCTTCACAATTAAGGGCCGCTAATTCTATGCTCAAATATTTAGAATAAAAACCTTCAGAGGCCTCGGGGTAGGTTCTGCCTAATGTTTTTTTACCAGCTGGAAAACCAATTTTCGCGTTCTTTATTAGCTCATAATCTTTGTTAATGGAGTTTACAAGCTGACCTAAACTGCTTCCCACATCCGTTCCTGAAGCATTGATAAAATGCTGCCTGAAACTTTCCCATTCTGAAAAATTTTGGTTTGTAAGTTGGCTGATATCATCTAATAAAACGTCAAGGTAATCGAGGCGTAGGTTAGCCTGTGTTCCTGTCCAGAAATTCAGGTCTTTTGTAAACAATAGAAAATCCAGAGCAGGAAAGCCCTTGGCGTTTATTTGCTGAGCGGAGGAAAGGTCGCTCAAGTTTGAAAGGATGTTTTGCTCAATTTGTTGCGTATCCGTTGGGTAGGTGTTTAGGTTTGCTTTAAAACTGGAATTTGCAGAAGGACCCATCTCTAAGGCTTTTACCTTTTGGAAGCTTTTATAGGATGCTGCAAAGCCCGATTTAAAGTCCTCGAAATTTGCCATTGTAGGATCATTAATAAATCTAGAGCCCTGAGTTTTGAGCTCATTCACCTTAGAATTGAAATCAAAAAAAGCCAGCAGAATAATATTATCGTAATAATTCTCAAGCATGGCCTTGCGATCAAAATCAACTTTGTCATTGATTTTTGAATCTTCCTTACATCCACTAAATAAAAATATCCCAGCCATTAAGGCCAGAATATTTTTAAAAATAAATTTAGAAGCGAATGGCATCATTATAAAACATCTTTATAAGTCTGCAATCCATAGGCTTGGGCTAGAATATCAATTACTGAATTGATATCTCCTACCGAAATAGTATAAAGATTTCCAAAATAAGTATTGAGAATATCATCTTGAATTTCAACATCGGAAAGGATTTGATCTGGGTTAAATTTTAAGCTCCAAATAAAGGCATAGGCTTCCGAAAGTTGGTGCATTCTTAAGGCATCATCTGCTATATCTGCTTTCGCTCCATTTAAATAATGAATAGCCGTTGCGACAGAAATGATTTCCCAGTTTTTACGAATTTCCAAAATAGCCTCATCTCTATCCGAATAATCTTTTCTGGCAATTGCTTCTCTACCTTTAATAAAGGATTTTAGGAATTCATTGTTGAGGTTTAGAACTGAATTTCTGCCATTCGCATATTTTGCCCAAAAGCGATCATAATCAGAACCAGAGTTGTAGGTGAAATCGGCAGTTCCAAAATCTATCGGTGCACCAAAATAGCCAAAAGCTTCATCCCAATGATGTTGCATATCCGTGCCTTTTCCTTCCGTAACGGTTTCATTATCAACATTCATTTTACCATCACTAAAGTAAACTGATGTAGCTTGGTAATAAAATACAGCCCCCATTGTCCCTTTCTCTATAAGCTGGCCATGTTCCAATCCGCTGGCATCAAATAAATAGGTTTTTGTACCGCTGTTACTGCTAATTAATCCCGGGTTTCCGTTGGATCCTGCACTTATGCTTTTACTTGCAAAATCGATAGCTCCAAACCAATTCGCAAAGGAAGCTTGGGCATCGTCGCTTACCTTATTTCCTAGTTTTTTAGTGCTACCGTTAAGATCTGCATTGTTCCATGTAAAGCCGTCGTTTAAAAACATGTCTTCCAATTTATTTTGGTCCAATGCAGATCCGGAGTTTGCTGTTTTTAAATAACTAACAATTTCAGAAAGCATGTCTAATCGGGTAGTCTGACCAGAGAAATCTACATTTTCAAAATTGTAGGTGCTGGGTAGAGTTGCTGTTGTGGATATAGGATTGTTGTCCTCTTCCTTTTCGCAAGAGAGCATTGTAATTAAAGAAATTCCGAGAATATATTTGGTAATTTTCATTTACTAAGTTTATTTAGACTGATTTAAAATAACGAGGCAAATGTAAGTGTCGAGGAGAGTTTGCGCAAGCTTATTTAGACTTTTTCTAAATAAATAATTTTTATAAGATTTAAGTTTTGATAGACCTAGGCTAAAGGACTTTGTTAACTTCCTTGTGTCTTAAGTAGTAAGGGAATCCTACTGAGTAAAATGAGGGGGGAAGGGACCTATTAATTACCCCAGTTCTTAAAAAAGTGGATTAATATATATTAAAGGGCTTTTAGCCTCATATTCTTCACCAGTTGAAAGTTTAATGACGAGTTTAACTTGAAATGGTTTTACAATCCCTTGCTGGTAAACATCAATTGGCTGAATGAATTGGTAGGGACCAAAGGCTCGAAGGGTTAAATTATTTCCAAAATAATAAGGACTTGGATTTTCTTTGTATCCTAAACTTAAATCGATATTGCTTGTAATAGTGTCATTTGCCTTAAGGTTTTCATTGTAATCAAATAAGGTAATAACAATAATTTCTTCAAATCGTTCCGTTTTAGAACCATTTGATCCGGGGCTAGGAGGAGAACATGCATAAACGCTGCTTCCAAAGCTTAAGCCTAATTCTTGTGTATTTAATTGGCTGTAATATTCCATTTGGAAATCAAAATAGAGGTAAACATTTCTCCAATCAAGGGTGTCGAATTCTTCTACCCTATCATTTTGACTTGAATATAAACTCGCTTCCAATCCGGTTATATTGAAGTAGGAGGGGTCAAATGAATCCCCACAGCAACTGTCGGAACAAAACAACTTTTCACAACTAATGTTTATTCCGATGAAAAGAACTAAAGTGAAAAATTTTGCTTTGAAAGTCATGTTGGAATAGCTAGTAATTGCTAAAAATAATATATTTTAAAGGAACTGGGCCTTCATTCCCATGCTGGATTTTTTTTCATTGTTACTAGATTAGTTTAGTTTTACGGAGCCTTCATTTATATTATGGAATCGGTGTTTTTAATGCCCATCATGGAAAAATGACTCAAAAGATTCTACATAACAAACTTTCCTTTTTCCTTTGCATATTGCTTTTATTGGGCTATATGAAGGTAACAGCTCAGCCGAAAACAAATCTCCCCGAATTTGTTGCGAATATTGAATTTACAGAGCTCCCATATTCCTTGGAAGGGTCAGATTTGGCAGATTCCAGTGATAAAATTTTAAATAAAAAAGAAAGGGATTTTCTTCAATTAAATAAGCAATTTGGAAAACCCGAATTAACCAAGGATAGATTTTGGATTAAAGCACGAATCAATATATCTTCAAATTACCATTCCTTACTTGTTGCTTTTTATAAATCCAATGAAACCGTTGAAGGACATTTGGTAAACTATTCATTGGATTGGAAGGTATTGGCAAGTCAAAAAATAACCTCTTATTCCAATTTGGAGGATTATGAATCTTTTTCCATGGATGAACAAATGTTAATTCTTCGTCATAAGAAAGGCTCCTATACTCATTTTAAATACCATTTATTTTCCTCAAGAGGGGTTTTGGTTCCTTTTATCTACCCATCTTTTGAGAGCAGAAATTTTCGTGTTGTAAAAGCTAAGAATGGCCTGATTTATCGGGACATTAATGGAAAACGATTGGGAAAATTAAATTTTGGGCAGGCGGTTTATATTGCTTTTTCTGTAGACACAATGGAAATTGAGGATAATTCCCAAAAGATAAAAACCCCTAGGTTGAAAATTATTTTGGATAGGGATGCTTTTGCAAAACATTTAGTCTTACCAGAAATTAAATACGATTTTGCCTTTGTTCCAGAATATTGGTTGTTTGGAAATAGTTTTGATGATTCTAAATATGGAGAGGAATATTATTACGACCATCCCGAAGATAAGGGTATGCTGGAAAACTATGAAAACGATTATATTTCTACAGGTGGAAATAATAGCGATGCCCAAATTGATCTATTGGAACTTTTCGATATCCGACAAGTAAAGATGGAAGAGTATCAAGACAAAATAGTGCTGAAACAAAAATTTGATGCTAATGATTTGTATTCGGAATCGGATAAAAAATTTAGTGTTGAGTTTGCAAATGGCCGCAAAAGGGAATTTCGAGATACGGTTTACAGGGAATGGGAGTATTCCCCATCAAGCCATTTCGAAAAAATTAAGCTCCCAGGCCAACCTAATTCTATTTTAATTTTCCATTCCTTTTTTGAGGATAGTGGTTTTTTGCTTTTGGACAAACAAAACGGTGATAGCTTGTTTAATTTTGATGGTTATCCTTTTTACTCCCCAAATTCTAAATGGGTTTTTTGTGCCAATACACCCTATAGTTATGAAAAGGAGACGAGTTCAATCCAGCTGAACTATATAAATAATGAAAATTATATTTCTTTAATAAGGGTAAATTTCACCAATTGGAATTTACCCGAGGTTTTGGAAATGTATTGGCTTTCTGACACCGAATTCATCGTGAAAGTTACAGAAGCTAGGGAGTCTTTTGAAAGTAAAAAGGATAGGAAAAACTATTTCCTAAAATTTAAAATACTTCT
>CAKZNE010000210.1 GCA_937129395.1 uncultured Cryomorphaceae bacterium
TGGCAGCGGTGCTGACAAAACAGTAAGTACGAAAATGATTTCCTCTGTTTCCAAACATGTAGAAAAGCCCTTGATAATTGGTGGTGGAATAAAAAGCCCTGAGGTTGCAAAAGAAATTTGTGAGGCTGGAGCAACGGTTGTAGTAGTAGGCAATGCCACCGAAAAAAATCCTGAAATCCTGAGCGAAATAGCTGAGGCCATTCATTCTTTATAATTCCCTTTTAGTTTTTTAATTTCTCATTCGAGTGATGACGATCATGGTCCCTTTTGGTTTTAATCTCCATTTTTTTATCAAAAGCCTCCTGCAAATTGGTCCCAGTTTGATTGGCCAAACATAATGTTACAAAAAGAACATCCGCCAATTCCTCTCCTAAATCCTTTTGTTTATCGCTTTCCTTTTCACTTTGTTCGCCATATCTCCTGGCAATAATCCGGGCTACTTCACCAACTTCCTCGGTTAGCTGAGCCATATTTGTTAGCTCATTAAAATACCTTACTCCATGCTCCATTATCCAATTATCTACCTGCTTTTGAATCTCTTTTATTGCATCGCTCATTTTCTAAATGTTTTTATTTTTCGAATCCAGTATTAAAGTCACAGGTCCATTGTTTTCTAAGCTTACTTTCATATCTGCTCCAAATTTACCCGTAGCAACTTTTTGATTTAATTTCAATTTGCAGTTTTCAACAAAACTTCCATACATCGGAATTGCCAAATCTGAACCAGCGGATCTTATAAAACTTGGTCGAGTTCCTTTTTTCACACTTCCAAACAGGGTAAACTGACTCACCACCATCAACTCCCCTTTTACATCTAATATGGATAAATTCATGAGTCCATTTTCATCTGAAAAAATTCTGAGGCCTAGCAGTTTATTCAACACCCAATTTAAATCCTCCTTTTCGTCTTCCTTCTCTACCGCAACAAAAACGACCAATCCATTCCCTATTTCTGAATAAAGATCTTTATTAATAAAAAGCTGAGCTTTATCCACTCGTTGTACAACCAATCTCATTTTCTAGGCAAAATTATCTGTTCTGTACATACCTTCCCCCTCTATTTCTTTAATCATACTGGTATAGGATTCATAACGGGTAAAAGAAATTTTGTGCTCTTCCAATGCCTTTTTTACAGCACAATGTGGTTCTTCGAGGTGCATGCAATTGTTGAATTTACAAGACCCACTCAAACTAAATATATCTTTAAAATAATCTCCTATTTCTTCCTTTTTCATATTTACAGTTCCAAATCCTTTTATCCCAGGACTGTCCACGATAAACCCACCCATATCCAATTCGTACATTTCTGCAAAAGTTGTGGTATGCTGGCCTTGATCATGAGAATCCGATACAGGTTTGGTTTTTAGTTCCAAATTGGATTGAACAATATTGACAAGAGTAGATTTTCCAACCCCAGAATGCCCACTTAGCAGTGAGGTTTTACCTTTTAATACAGCTGAGAAATCTTCCAGCCCATCCTTGTTTTCGGCAGAAGTGTGCAAAACTTCATATCCAAGATCTTGGTACACTTGACTTAAAAAGAGTAAATCACCAAATTCCTCCTCCTCATAAAGATCTACCTTATTGAATACGATCACCACAGGGATAGAATAAGCTTCGGCTGCAGCCAAAAAACGATCAATAAATTGAGTAAATGTTTTAGGTGATACCAGGGTGACAATTAATACAGCTTGATCTAGGTTTGCCGCTATAATATGTGTGCGTTTGGACAGGTTTACAGATTTTCGAACGATGTAATTCTTTCGATCTTTAATGGAAGTGATCAAACCTTCATTTTCATTTTCCAGCTCCACTTCCACAAAATCACCGACTGCCACGGGATTTGTGCTTTTTATTCCTGCTAACCTCAATTTTCCTTTTATGCGGCAATTCATAAGGCCATCCTCTGTTTTTACCAAATAAAATGATCCTGTTGATTTAAAAACCCTTCCTGTCATATTTACAAAGGTAGGTTACCCACATATTTTATAGTATTGCATTTGATTTATTCTCAAGATTTTTATTCTCAATGGCAACGATTGCCTTAGTTTTGAGTCAAGAAAAAGTATATGTCCATAGAAGTAAAAAACATCACCAAAATGTATGGGGAGCAAAAGGCTCTAAACGATGTTAGTTTTAATATAGGTAGCGGAGAAATTGTTGGTTTTCTAAGCCCTAACGCTGCTGGTAACTCCA
>CAKZNE010000211.1 GCA_937129395.1 uncultured Cryomorphaceae bacterium
GGCCCTTTTAATGGAGAGACAGGGCTTTACGATTGATAAAGCAGAGCTTTCTAGCCCTAGCGATACCGTAAGTGACGGTGACAAACTCTTAAGTGTTATTCCAATGAGATTAACATTCGATGGTCCCTTAGGGAAATTATATTCTGAATCCAGTATTTTGGGAATTTCCAACGACAAGGGAAAAACCTGGACTTTTATTTCCGTTTCGCAAACTGGCCTGGACGAAATAGTAAAATTGTTTCCAGAAGCGACTCGAAAATTGGCTTTTCCAATTAAAAAAGTATATCAAGATAATTAATTGCAATTGAGCTTAGTTGGTATCCAGTCTTTCATGAAGTCTTTTTACCTCCATCTTTAATTCATTCACAACCTCCATAACTTTATTATTCACTTGTTCATGGTAGGTTTCACGGTCTGGAACATCAAAGCTTAACACGCCTTTTGCTTTCCAAACTTCTAAAACTTCGTTAACAGAAATAGAGTAGGGAGAATATTGAGCATTATCACTTTGTAAAACCAATTTTTGTCGGTCTTCAATTTCATTCAAAACTCTTTTGTACACAACACCATCACTTTCAGTAAGCAAAACATAACATTCATTATTTTGAATATCCCTCCAATTTTCTACATACTCCGTAATGATATAAGAACCCGAAGGTGTAGGCAGCATACTATCTCCTTGGATTTGAAAAATTCTATGGGTTCTTTCTGTTGCTAATTCTTGAAAAGGAAGTTGGGCTGTTTTTAAATTTTCTATAAAACCCAAATCACTATAACCTTGAGTATAACCGGCAGAAGCCTTTTGAGGAATCAATATAATTTGTTCTCCACCATCTTGATCAACAGCTATGGGAAGAACCCTTAATTTTGATCCTTCAAGGTCCTGACTTTCTTCATTCGAATTAATGATGTCTCTGGTGATAATATCCTGAAAATTAACTTTGAAATAGGAACAAAGAAGCTGAATTGTATTGAGTCTAGGTTCACTTCTTCCTTCCTCGTAAGCGCCAATCAAACTACGGTTTACATTTATCTTGGCCGCCAAGTCTGCTTGTGTCATTTCCTTTTGCTTTCTTAAAAATCGAATGTTGCTGCCTAAAAAGTTCATATCAATTATTTTATAGCTAATATAAATAGAATTCTAATATAAAAAGAAAAAAATGGTAATTATTTACCACTAAAATTTGAGTATAGTTTTTGTTTCTTTGGTTTCTATATCATATTTCTATTTATGCGGATTTTTATTTTTATTCTAAGTCTTTGTCTATTTCAGTTTTCAACTGTCCATGCTCAGTCAAAAAAATCTATTAAGCTCTTCAAAAAAGCAAAAGAGGCTGATAAAGAAGGGAATAGAACCAAAGCGATTGAGTATTTAGATAAAGTCATTGAAAAAAGCCCTGAATATATTGAAGCCTATCTTTTTGCCGCAGATATTTTCCGAACCGAAGAAGACTTTAACAGGGCAATAGGCTATTATGAGAAATTGATGAAGGATTATGAAGTACCCTACTATTTTTACCTCTTTTATGGGGAAACTCTCTTTGAAGTAGAACGATATGATGAAGCTATTCTATCATTTCGAGAATATCTTAAAAGTAATAAGGCGGCCCCAAAATATAAAGAAAAGGTAAGAAGCTATATCTCCAATTGTGAGTTTTCTAAAACTGCCCAACTTAAGCCAAAACCTTTCGAACCAGTTAATCTAGGAGGATTGGTAAATAGCGAAAACATGGAATACTTTCCATCCATTTCGGCAGACGGGAACTCCCTTGTGTTTACTTATAGAGCGCCAAACCAAACGAAATCTGATGAAGACTTTTTCATATCAATAAGAGATACTGTAACAGGGGAGTGGACACAATCTAAGCCAGCTGCTGGTTTTTTAAACACCCAGTTAAATGAAGGAGCTCAAACGATTACCTCAGATGGGATGATCATTTATTTTGCTGCCTGCGAAAGAGAAAATGGCTTTGGCTCCTGTGATATTTTTGCATCTATTTACAAGGGCAATGGTCAATGGAGCAAGGCAATAAACCTAGGTCCAAAAGTAAATTCGCGTGTTTGGGATACCCAACCTTCTATTTCATCAGATGGAAAAACTCTATATTTTGTGAGAGGTAGTCATGGTAGATCTAGGAATAAAGACATCTATTACACCGAACTGCAAAGTGATGGAACTTGGGGGAAAGCCCTAAAGTTAAAAGGGCCCATAAACACTTCTGGAAGTGAAACCTCTCCTTTTATTCATTTTGATAATAAAACCCTTTACTTTTCATCTGATGGTCATCCTGGTTTAGGGAAACTGGATTTTTTTGTTTCTAGAAGGAAGGAAGATGGAAGCTGGGAAAAACCAGAAAATTTGGGATACCCTATAAATAGCAAGGAAGACGATTTTAGTTTAATAGTTTCTCCTGATGGTAAAACGGCCTACTTTTCTTCCGATAGGCTAGGGGATAATGTTGGATTACAAGATTTATACAGCTTTATTTTACCTAAAGAATCCAGAGCTATTGAAATTGCCTATATCAAAGGGAAAATCACAAATAAAGTAACAGGGGCACCTATAAGTGCTCAAATTGTTTTTAGTGAATTAAGCAGTTCTGAAAGCATTCTTTTTGAGCAAAGTAATAGATTAGGTAACTACTTTTCTGTGTTGCCTGGAAATGCTGATTATGGTTTGAACATTCAGAAAAAGGGATTTTTAGTTTATTCCAAAAACTTCAGCCTGAGCAATGAAAACGTAAGAAAAGCTTATGTATTAAATGTGAAATTAATTCCAATTGCCGTAGATCAAAAAGTGAAATTGGAAAATGTGTTTTATGCCACAGCCTCTTTTGAATTAGACTCCAGGTCTAATTCTGAGTTAAATAAGGTGGCAGACTTTTTAAATGACAATCCTACTGTGAAAATTAGTGTTGAAGGTCATACCGATAATGAAGGCTCTAAAGAAGGTAATACAAAGCTTAGTAAAAACAGAGCAAAATCTGTTTACCAATATTTAATTGAAAAAGGAATAGACAAATCTAGATTGTCAATTAAAGGATTTGGTTCCTCCCAACCTGTAGCAGATAATGAAACTGAAGAAGGAAGAAAAAAGAACAGAAGAACAGAAATCCGGATAACCGCCTATTAAAGAGTATAATTAACTCCTACAAAAACAGAAGCGCCAGTTGTCATAGAAGGTAATCCAAAAGCCAATAAATTATTGGATCCCAAACTTATTCTCCATTTTTGAAGTTGTAAGCCATAAAAGGCGGGGAGGGCAATGGTGTTGAATCCACCGTATCGAAAACCAATTTCCAAACGATCCTTTTCTCTAAAGTTCCATCGTGTGCCTATTCCAAATCTAGGTGTATAGGATGAAATATATCTATAATCACCACTTAAATAAACCTGTTTTAAATAAGTGCTTGTAATTTGATAATCCAATTTCAAAGACAACTGAAATGGCATTAACCGAAAAAAGCGAGAATCCTGTTCTTTAAAAAGTCCATTACTTAATTTGTCTCTTTCAATTTGACTAACAGAATCGTTTATTTCAAAAATATTGTCAAATCGTAGGCCTTGAAATCTAAAGCTACTGTCAACTTCAACTACCTCGGTATTTGTCCAATACATCAAACCAAACTCATCAATTTCTGCATTTATTTTAAACTTGGACCCGAAGGCTCTTTTAAAACTAAAACCGGTGCTAATTCCCAGTCCCCTAAAGGCAAG
>CAKZNE010000212.1 GCA_937129395.1 uncultured Cryomorphaceae bacterium
AATTACGCCGCTATTTTGGTGATTTTCATTCCTTATATATGGTATCGAATGAAGGACTTTAAACGTTGGTCATTCAAATGGTTATTGCTTGGTTTTGGTATTTTTATTTTTCTATTGGGCGTACAATTATCCTTTACTCGCGCGGCTTATGTCTGTGTCGTGCTTTCTATTGGGGCTTATTATATCGTCAAATTTCGATTAATGAAATACGCAGTAGGCGCAACATTAATCGGCATGATTGCTGAGAGTCTCAATGAGTCACCTGACAATATACCGTCACCGCTTGATATGTATAGTCTGGCGATTCGTCATCCATATTTGAGTACCCGACTAGCAGATTTCTTTAAACAGTATCAACAACATTTTGCCCAACTAATTCAACAAGGCATCACAGAAGGCTTATTTGCTGTCGATGATATAGAAGAAACTGCCATTATTTTCATGAGTGCGGTTGAGGGCATTATTTTGGTTAATGCGATGTTGCAAGCACAGGAAACATTAGCGGATACTTTGCTATCAGCTACACGACTATTTCTAAATGGCATCGAAAAAACACGGGGAGAATAACACATGCGTATCTTAATTTCGGGGGCAGGGGTAGCAGGTCTAACATTGGCTTATTGGCTAGAGCAAGCAGGACATAGCGCAACGATTGTCGAAAAATCATCGAGCATCCGTACTGAGGGCTATATGATTGATTTCACGGGGACAGGTTGGGATGTTGCAGATAGAATGGGCTTGATTCCAGAAATTCGCCAAAATGCCTATCCAACAGAATCGGTTATCTATAAAGATAAAACGGATAAAATTGAAGATTACTTTCAATTGGAAGCCAAGTTTGAAACCTGTGATTCCATGGGTGCTAATTTTATTAATTCATGTTTAGAACAGTTTTCAAAAACGCTAACAGATAACATAAGCCAAGATTCACGTTTCTCAGAAAAGGAAAAGGGAATTCAAATCATAATGTGCATTCTAAGCAATTACACCCCAGAATGTTTAGTTCGTTCCGAAGTTTCTTGTAGGATTGAAGAATTAGAGGACGGTAATGATATTTCACCAGAAGAATTTGCCCAAAAATTCCAAAGAGCGGTCCGAATTGCAGAAGTTGAACCCTATAGGGCAACCACACATAATAAGGGGATAATGAATGGAATTGACGCCGTGGTAATTGCAACAGGTAATGACTTTAGGGCGGTTGAGGCTGCTTGCCATACCTATGCTGGAAGGAAAGGTCAATATCAAAGTTTAACGCATTGCGAAGTGAAAAATGGTTTTTTTAAATTTTGGATAGAAGTACCAATGGCATTGGGAACAGTGGGTGGATTGACCACTTTGCATCCTTTGGTTAAATTTTCCTTGGAGATGTTAAACCAACCTAGTGCTTCTCAATTAATGTCAATTATTGCTAGCTCCGGTTTGGCACAAAACTTTGCTGCCTTGCGTGCTTTGGTCACAACAGGAATCCAAAAAGGCCATATGAAAATGCACCTTTTAAATATTCTCAATCAATTGGAAGCCACAGAAGAAGAAAAGAAAATTGTAGTGGAACATTTCAAAACTCATACAGTTTCACACAGTGCGGCGGTCCAAAAATTTTGTGACCTAAGAGGAATTAAAAGTCCAAACGAGATTTCAAAAAAGGCCTAGTGGAAAAACGATTTTTCGCTCGTGGGAAATTAATGTTAAGCGGTGAATACGCCGTTCTCAATGGTGCTTCGGCCCTTTCCTTGCCATGTAAATTTGGTCAGCATTTGCAGGTTTCCTCTGATATTTCTAAAGATGAAATTCATTGGGAAAGCTTTGATGAATTAAAAAAATCTTGGTTTAAAGTTCGATTTGATTTAGGGTTGAAAATCTTAGAAAGCAGTTCTCAGAAAATGGCTGAAAATCTTCAAAACATTTTGAGTACAGCCTTTGAATTATCTCCACAGACTCCGAAACCATCTGAAATTAAAACCTATTTGGATTTTAATAGGAATTGGGGTTTAGGTTCGAGCAGCACCCTAATTCACCTCATTTCCCAATGGTTACAAATTGATGCGATGGAACTTTTTTTTAAAGTAGCTAATGGTAGTGGTTATGATGTTGCTGCAGCTGGTTCTTCCAAACCCATAATTTATCAAGTAATCAAATCGAAAGCTAATTGGCGTGAGATTGATTTGCCAATCGAAGCATTTAAGAATTGCTTTTTCATTCATTTAAATCAAAAACAGAAAAGTGATTTGGAGGTTGCTAAATTTAAAGTCAACAATAGTATTACCTCCTCACAGATAAACAGAATAAGAGACTTAACAGAAGGACTACTAGTTTTAAAAAATGAATCGGATTTGCAAGACTGGATAAGGGATCACGAAATTTTGATGACAAAAATTTTAAACCAAAACAGAATTCAGGATCAATATTTTCCAGATTTTGAAGGGCAAATAAAATCCTTAGGGGCTTGGGGTGGTGACTTTATTATGGCTTCAGGAAACAATATTAAAAGCTATTTCCAGTCGAAAGGCTTTAATTGTATTTTACCTTTTAAAGAAATGATTGTTTTAAATTAATAATTACCAGTCCCTTATAATGATGAATTAATTACCTTTAATGGTTCATCCTAAAATGATCTCACAGAAATGAGAGGCTTTTGGCTTTACATTCTACTTTTTCTTTCATTGGCAAGCCATGCCAAACACCTTGTTGGTGGAGAAATCACCTATGAGTGTTTAGGAAATTACAACTACGAATTCACCCTCACCATTTACCGTGACTGCAAACCTCTAGGTCAAACTGCCTTTGATGCTAATGCCGTTATTACCGTTTTTGATATCAACAATAATATTATTTTAAGTTTATCACCTCCCCTTTTTAGCGACAAAGACACCCTTCCCTTGGAAGCTCCTAATAATTGTTCCAATTTAGCTAGTTCAGTATGCACAGAAAAGGGAGTTTATAAGGTAACTGCGAATTTACCTCCAATTGTAGGTGGTTATACTATTACCCACCAAAGATGTTGTAGAAACGCCACAATTTTGAATATTCCAAATCCTAGTACTTGGGGATCTACCTATACCGTCGAAATTCCTAGTAATGATGTTACCTGTAATAGTTCTCCATCCTTTACAGCAACGCCACCAGTTCTTTTATGCGTAAACCAACCCCTTTCACTAGACATGTCTGCCACTGATTCAGATGGAGATAGCTTGAGCTATTCCATTTGTAGCGTAATACATGGAGGAGGCCAAGTTGTTAATCCTACGGGGTATACCGGTTTCAATTCTCCCGCTCCGGATCCAGCTGCTCCTCCCCCCTATTCAAATGTTCCTTTTGCTGCAGGATTTAGCTTTGCTAATCCAATTAGTTCCAATCCAATACTGAATATCAATCCTCAAACCGGAATCTTACGAGGAACTCCGACTCAATTAGGTCAATATGTTTTTGCCATTTGTGTTACGGAATGGAGAAACGGACAAATTTTAAGCACTATACGACGGGATTTTCAATTTAATGTTAGCGGCGATTGCCAAGGGCCTATCAGTATTATGGAGGATCAGATTATGAATACCAATACCCTCTGTGCAGGACTTACAATTCAGTTTAAAAGCATAAGTTTAAATACAAGCTCATGGCGTTGGGATTTTGGAGATTTAAGTACCAACGCAGATACGAGCAGGTTGGCTCATCCCACTTATACTTTCCCAGATACTGGTCTTTATACCGTAACCTTAATAGCCAATCCAGGAAGCCTTTGTCAAGACACCTCAATTTTAGAATTTCGTGTTTATTACCCCGTTTCTATAGGTTATAACTATACAGGCGAAACCTGTTATGGCGTAAATTCAATTGATTTTATAGCAGAGGGTTCCTTTTCCCCAAAAGCGGAAATTAATTGGGATTTCGGCGGATCAACCAATGTCGGTCAGACTTCTAGCCTTGTAAATCCCACAGGGGTTACCTATGATTTACCGGGAGCCTATGAGGTTACAATTAGCGTTGAAGATTACGAGTGTAGGGACACTTTTAAAAGCATTATTTACGTGTACCCAAATCCAGTTTTAGATACAGATGTTCCGCCTACCACAGAATGCGCTCCCGCAACAGTTCAATTTTCGGACAGCAGCGTTGTTTTTGGACTGGCACAACATACTTGGATATTTGGCGATGGGAGTAAAAGTAATGATCAAAGTCCTTTGCATGTTTATGAGGAACCCGGAAAATACACAGTTGAGCATTATATAAAAACATTCCAGGGGTGTATTGATTCAGTTTATGAAAGTTATTTTGAAGTAATTGAAGTTTTACCAAAACCATCTTCCATACTTACTATTGATCCCTTAAGAGCAAGTATTTATGATCCTGTAGTAAATATCGAAAATGAAATTTCTACAAATACCAATACGGAAACTATTTTACCGGATGGTAGGAGAATATTTAATTTGCAGGGTGAAACTCTAACCTTTATTGATACGGGTACCTACCCAGTCACTCATATTGCTTATAATCAATTTGGCTGTTCGGATACATTGGTTGTGTGTATTGTTATTGACGCTCCTGTTAACCTTTTTGTTCCCAATGCCTTTACTCCAAACAATGATGGCTTAAATGATGAATTTAAAATTTCAATTACAGGAATAGTTGAATATGAAATTCAGATTTTTTCGCGTTGGGGTGAGCTTGTTTTTCAATCCAATGATTTGGATTATTCTTGGAATGGAAAGTTGATGAACGAAGGAAATAAGCTAAATGACAGAACTTTTACTTACCGTATTAAAGTATTGACAAAGGAAAATCGACGGACTATAATTAAACACGGCGCTATAAATATTATAGACTAAGCTTTTTTTCCAAAAGCCAAAATATTAGCATTCCTAGAAATAGACTAAGCAAAATATTAGCTGCTAGAATTCCATAGTTTCCAGATTTATAAAGCTCCCAATTCTCCAAACTAAAAGTGGAGAATGTTGAAAAACCCCCACAAAATCCTACTGTCCAAAAAAGCTTCCAATTTGAAGAAATACTTTTTCCTTCTAAAAAGGAGTAACTAACAATTGCCAACACCACACAGGCCAAAAAATTAGAAAGCAATGTTGCCCAAGGGAAAAGAGTTTTTTCCTTAAATTCCAACAATAGCTTTGTGATTCCAAATCTAAAAACTGATCCAAGTCCTCCACCAATAAAAATCGCTAACCAGGTCATTTGCTACTTATTTTTCGGTAGAAAATTAAAGAAATATAACCACAAAGCGCACCGTATAGAGAGCCGCAAATTATATCCAAAGGATAATGTACCCCAAGATAAACTCTCGAAAAGGCAATAATGGCAGCCCATAAAATAAGGATAAGGGTAGCTTTTGCATAATGGGGTTTGAGGATTCCTCCCATTAAAATCGCCAGTCCAAATGTGTTTGAGGCATGGCTAGACACAAAACCATATTGCCCACCACAGGATTCTTTAACCAATCTCATTTTTTCCAAAAGTTCTGGAACATGACAAGGTCTTAATCTTTGAAATTGTTCTTTAAACAACCAAACACTTCCTGTATCAGTTAAGACGGTATTAATAAGTAAAAACAAAAAGGCAAGGCCAAATATTTTCAGTTCTGTTTTTCTAAAAACTAAAAACAACAAAAATAGATAAAGAGGAATCCAGGTTTTGGAACCCGATATTAGCAACCACATTGGATCCCAAAATTCCTGTCCTAAACTATTTAGGAATAAAAATAATTGGTCGTCCCACTTTAAAAGTTGCTCCATTCTTTTAATTCATTAGAGCCCAGAGTTTATCTTTCAATTGGGCCAAATTATATTGGGCCACGCTGGATATAAATATTCGATCAATTCCAGGAATTTCTTTTTCTAATTGCGCAGAGATTTCTGTTTTGAGTTCCTCATCCAGCATATCACTTTTACTTATTGCTAGTAGTCTGTCTTTATCCAACAGCTCCGGATTATATTTTCTTAGCTCATTCAGTAGAATCTCATATTCTTTTCCAATATCATCGCTATCCGCTGGAACCATAAATAATAAGGTGGAATTTCTTTCAATATGCCTTAAAAACCGGTGGCCTAAACCTTTACCTTCATTTGCGCCTTCAATAATTCCGGGTATATCCGCCATTACAAAAGATTTGAATCCTCTGTACGAAACCATTCCTAAATTTGGTGTTAGGGTGGTAAAGGGATAATCAGCAATCTCAGGTTTGGCAGCGGAAAGCACAGAAAGCAGGGTGGATTTTCCTGCATTTGGGAAACCAACTAATCCTACATCAGCCAAAATTTTCAATTCAAGAATTGCCGTTCTTTCCTTTACAGGTTCCCCTGGCTGAGCAAATCGCGGCGTTTGAAAAGTAGCCGATTTATAATGGACATTTCCTTTTCCTCCTCTTCCTCCAGCTAGTAATACTTTTTGCTCTCCATCCTCAGTGATTTCAAATAAAACTTCACCAGTTTCTTCATCCCTGGCAACAGTTCCTAAGGGTACGTCAATGATTTTATCTTCTCCGTCGGCTCCAGTCGATTCACTTTTACTACCATCGCCACCATGCCCAGCTTTCGCGTGTTTTTGGTATTTTAAATGAAGTAAAGTCCACAATTGTTGATTTCCCTGGATAATAATATGTCCACCTCTTCCACCATCACCACCATCCGGACCACCCTTAGGTATATATTTCTCTCTTCTCAAGTGGGAAGAACCAGCTCCACCCTTTCCTGATTTCACGTAAATTTTTACGTAATCAACAAAATTATTATTCATTTAATTTTGGCTTAGCCTATTGCACTATTTAATCTATTAAAAACTTCCTCCAAAGCTCCAAAGCCATTAATGCTATTAAATTTCTCTTGCTTTCGGTAGTAGGATCTTAGGATGGCAGTTTCATTTTCGTAGACTTTCAAGCGGTTTTCTATCACCTCCCTATTTTGATCATCTGCCCGACCACTGTCTTTTCCTCTTTCTAATAATCTAGTAATCAATTCTTCGTCCTCAACCTCCAAAGCAAACATTCCCGAAATTGAAGTGTTTAACTCTTTTAACAATTCATCCAAAGCCTCAGCTTGTTTCTCAGTTCTGGGGAAGCCGTCAAAAATAAATCCATTGGCATTTGTATTTGTTTCCAATTTGTTGCGAATCATCCCAATTACCACTTCGTCTGGAACTAACTTGCCTTGATCCATTAAAATTTTGGCTTTCAATCCCAATTCAGTTCCAGCTTCTTTTTCAGATCTCAATAAATCGCCTGTAGAAAGATGAACGAGGTTTCTTTTTTCAACCAACATTTTGGATTGAGTACCTTTTCCTGCTCCTGGAGGTCCAAACAATACTATATTTTGCATTTTAATCTATTTATTATATCAGGTTTTCAGCTTAATAAAAAGCAAATCGCGAATTTACAAAATAAAGCTCGGTCATTTTTGATGTGTTTACATCCTAAAATTTTACTTTTGCGAAACAAAACTTCGTTATGGGAAATACATATTGTGTAATAATGGCCGGTGGAATTGGAAGTAGATTTTGGCCAGTGAGTACTTCGAAATTCCCCAAGCAATTTCATGATATACTTGGTACTGGAGAAACTCTTATCCAAACAACCTACAATCGTCTTTTAAAAATTACGGATGCCTCCAAAATTTTGGTGGTTACTCATAAAAATTACAAATCTTTAGTTCAGGAGCAATTAAAAGGTCTTCCCGAAAACAATATTATTTTGGAACCTGCACGTAGAAATACGGCTCCATGTATAGCCTATGCAGCGTTCAGAATTCAAAAAGAAGATCCAAATGCTGTAATGTTGGTAGCTCCTTCAGATCATTTGATTTTAAATGAGGCCGAATTTTCAAGGATAATAAAAATTGCTGCTAAGGAAGCTTCAACGAGCTCTCATTTACTTACACTAGGAATTAAGCCCCATAGACCAGATACGGGTTATGGGTATATCCAATTTATTAGCAATGGGGATTCTGAGGGTGAGGTGAAGAAAGTGAAAACATTTACCGAAAAACCAAATGAAGAGTGGGCGAAAAAATTTATTGATAGCGGTGATTTTCTTTGGAATGCAGGGATTTTTATCTGGTCTATTCCAACCTTAATGAAGGAAATGGCAGCTCACATGACAGATATTTATAGAATATTTGAAACAGGGATAGAGGTTTATGGAACGGATAATGAAAAAGAATTCGTTGATAAAATTTACCCTACTTGCGAAAATGAATCTATTGATTACGGACTCTTGGAAAAATCGAAAGATGTTTTTGTAATTCCTTCTGATTTTGGATGGAGTGATCTTGGAACATGGGGAAGTTTATACCAACTTTCCACGAAAGACCAAAATGAAAACTCAGTTTACAACGACACGACCATTACCTATAATGCGAAGAATAATTTAATTCGCGTACCGAAAAACAAATTGGCAGTTATTGAAGGCCTTGAGAATTATATTGTTGTGGATGAAGATGATCGCTTATTGATTTGCAAATTGGAAAATGAGCAGTTGATAAAGTCTTTTGTTAATGACATCAAGCTCAAATTTGGCGACAAACACCTTTAATTTAATCCTTCTTTAAATCTTTTTAAAACCCTTTCTCTTGCGAATTTATGGTCTACCATAGGTTCCGGATAATCAGGTGTACCAAACTCTGGAATCCATTTTTTTACATAAATAAAATCAGGATCAAATTTTTTGGCTTGCAAGCTTGGATTAAAAACCCTGAAATAAGGGGCGGCATCTACTCCACAACCAGCTGCCCATTGCCATCCACCAATATTTGAAGCTTGGTCATAATCCAAAAGTTTCTCTGCAAAATAGGCCTCACCTAAACGCCAATCAATTAACAAATGCTTGCTAAGAAAACTCGCCACTAGCATTCGAACCCTGTTGTGCATAAAACCTGTTTGGTTCAATTCCCTCATTCCGGCATCTACTAGTGGGTATCCTGTTTTTCCTTCGCACCATATTTGAAATCCATCGGCATTTTGTTCCCATTCAATTCTATCATAGGCTGGCCGGAAGGAACTATGAACTGTATGTGGAAAATGATAGAGAATACCTTGATAAAAATCCCTCCAAATAAGTTCATTAAAATACTTTTCATTTTTTGCTTGGGCTAGCTTTGATAGCTTGCGGATACTGATTGTTCCAAACCGTAAATGCAAGCCAAGCCGAGTGGTACCCTTTATACCCGGAATATCTCTATTGAGGTGGTAATCTTCAATAGTTTCCACAGAAAACTTGCGATCTGGAAATTCAATTTCTTGTTTTTGAAATCCCAATTCCTCAATGGAGGGCATTTGAAAAGGGGAAACTTTTAGAAATTCTTGTCCATACTTTTCACTGGGATATGATATTAAATGAAAGGGTTTTAACAAGGATTTCCACTTTTTCATATAGGGTGTAAAAACTACATAGGGCTCTCCACTATCCTTTAAAACCTCCCTTCGATCAAATATTACTTGGTCTTTAAAAGCATGAAGAGAAACCGACAACTTGCCAAGTTTATCAAAAATATATTTATCCCTTTTAATGGCTTTTGGTTCGTAATCTCTATTGGTAAAAACCTTGGCGATGTTTGGATATTCTATTAAAAGTTCAGCAAAAACATTTTCTGGTTTATCAAAAAACACTTTTAAAGAAGTTTGGAACCCATCCTCTAGCTCATTCTTTAATCGATTGATTTCCTGCCAAATAAAAGTGATTCGTTTATCATCAGAATGGAGTTTATTGAGGATATGGTTATCAAAAATAAAAATAGGCAAAACCTTAATCCCCGATTTTAGGGCATGGTAAAGACCAGCATTATCCTCAATTCTTAGATCCCTTCGAAACCAAAAAATTGCTAGATTTTCATTTTTCAAAATACCAAAATTGATGATTAAATAGAAAACTCATTAACCCGAAAACTCAACAAAATTTCTTGGAGTTTCGTAGAGGGTAATTGTCAAATCCATTTGCAGCGGAATCTCCTTTCTTAAGATCTTCCAAATTTCTATGACAATGTTTTCCGCTGTTGGATTCTTATTTTTGAATTCTTCTACTTCCAAATTCAAATTTTTGTGATCGTATCTTTCCTCCACCTTTTCGGCGATAATATCTTTTAACCACTTCATATCCAAAACATACCCAGTAACAGGATCTACTTCACCCAACACCGAAACAATGATTTCGTAGTTGTGACCATGAAAATGGGGATTGCTGCATTTACCGAAAACCTCCAAGTTTTTTGCCTCATCCCAAATAGGGTTATGGAGCCGATGTGCTGCATTAAAATGGGCCTTTCGATTTACTTTTACCTTCATGCTTTCGACCTTACTTCTTGTAAAAATCTATCATAAATAATCTTAAACCACTCTGTATATTGATCTGGATTGTTTTTATCCATCACAACAATCGCATATGCGCCCACCACTTCATTTAAAGCAATTCTAACTGACTCAAAAAGTGTTGATTTCGTCTTTTTCTGAATATCGTCAATTAAGTGAACCAATACTTCTGTATCAGTTTCACTCGTAAATACATGTCCACGCTTTAACAGCTCTTCGCGTAATGGGCCATAATTTTCTATTATTCCATTATTTTTTCTGCCCCTGAGTACTTATGCAATTACTTTTGATGATGCAGTTAAAGCTTTGAAAAGACACGAGAGTGTTGAAGCTGTGAATTTTAAATCAAAAGCATTAGGTGAAGAGGCAGAGTTAAAAGGTTCGTGGGGTGACCCAAAGTTTAAGATTGCAGCAAAAAACTTTCCAAAAGACACCTTAGAAAAAGATCAAACTCCTATGACAGGAATTGAATTTGGCGTTTCGCAGAAAATTTCTTTAACTACCAAATATGGAAATATAGAAGATGCTTTTAAGTCTCTTTCAAGTGCTTACGAATTTGATG
>CAKZNE010000213.1 GCA_937129395.1 uncultured Cryomorphaceae bacterium
GGTGTGAATCTATTGCTTTTAACTAGCTGTTTAGTAGGTTTTTTAATTTTTGGCCAAAGTAATTCTTGCCTGCAAGCTTGCAGGATTTTTTAGGCATTCATAATCAGTGTTTCTTCTTTAAATGGTCCGCTGGCATCAAACAACAAAACGGAGTGTGATCTGCCTCCTTTGTCGCTAGCAACCAAGAATGGGGTCTGTAAGATGGGGGCCCTATAATTGGGTTTACGTATCCGCTTCCTTACAAGGAAAATACATTGGAGCACTAGAAATGGGCAATGGAATCTCGAGAGTATTTTATAGAAATGTTTTTTTTTTTGGCTACTTTAACGAAAATCAATTAAGAACTAGTGAACAATCCGTAAGCTTAGAAACTAATGTAGTGTAAACCCTAATCTGTAAATTTTGTAAAGGATCTATCTAACGAACATTGTAACATGAATTGGGAATTAATCGATAAACTTTTAGACAAACTTGATACTTCTGTTAATTCAAATTCCTTTTGGATTGAACTTGAAGTCCCTACAAGTAGGTTTGAATTGGGACAAGTACTTGTTCAACATTTAAGGGCTGGAAGCTTTCACTTTGAGTTGGTCAAACAAGATATTAATAGAGATTGGAATCATTATTCTGAAATGGTATTTCCTAAACAATATGAGCAACCTGTGTTAATTCAAAGACCAGGAAATACTTGGAGCGGAAATGAAGCTATAAAGTTTGAAGAAATACCCAAAACTATAATTACTGAGCACTTAATAGACATTTTAACAGGACAAACAAAACATTATAGTAAAAGTTTTTCAGGAACTCAATTAAAGGAGAAAGAAGCTAGTTTATTGATTTCAGAGCTGATTAATATGTTATCAACTACAGATAAAAACTGGAAAGGTTTTTTAATTACACCTGACTTCTTAAATCAAGTTGATGAATATTATGATTCAGGATGCATTAAACTTGGGTATTTTGAAAATTGTGGACGTGATATGGCAATTGCGTTTTTAGCGGACAAGCGACTTTACATATTATTAACAAATGGTTACTCCTAAAACTCTTTACAACACTATGTGAAAATGCATTTAAACGCATTTTACATTAAACCTTGTAGTGCATTACGATAAAATGAAAAAAGACTCAAAAGATATTGGAAGAATAGTATTTTTTAAATACATAGGAATCACCATTCTTTTATTAAGCGGAATGGTGATTTTATCAATTATTATTTCACCAGATTTAGATAAGTATTTTGAAAGAAATTTTATTAATCCATACCTGAATGAACCGATATACTTTTCTGCTCAAATTGTAATAGATATAATTATTGCATACATAGTTGCAGGAAAAATTGGAGAATCGATAATAGAGAATAATAAAACGCCCTTTCTAACGACTTTCATCGGATTCTTGAAACTATGGTTTGGAATACTTATAGTAGCAATGTTTTCTGAATTGATACCAAGACTTATAGAATATGGAATTAACTTGGAACAAATTGGACTCGTAGTACTGATGTGGTTGCTTATGGGCGGTCCAATATTTATAATAATCGGAGCTGCTCAAGGTGGATTAACAGGTTGGTTCATTGGAAGGGAAATTGAAAAAAGAAAAACGCACTACAATAACTAAGTTTCCATTTCCCCAATAAGCCAAAAATGGAAATTGAATTGACGAATCCAACGCTTGCAATGACTCCAAATCTACCTATAGGAAAACGTTTTCTTGAGGGCTAATTCCGGACGAATATTTTACTTTGAACCAAAGTTCGCGATGCTTTGGCCTATAAATGCTATTTTATCACTGGATCTGCAATCCTTAAAGGGAATTCATCAGCCCTTTAAAAACGGCCAGATGAATAGGAAGATCCTTTTTTGGAAATCTTTTAAGAAGTTTGGATCAGCATAAAAAGGGAGAGTGAAACTATACAAAAAGTTTTGGCCCAAGCTTGTTAGTTGTTGGTTTTTGTTCAATCCTTAGATTTTTTTTTTACTGTCCTATTTCTTAGCACCATTAGTTTTTTATAATTATAAACGCAACAATGTTGCGTTTATTGATGTAATGATTACTTTTGCAATATTGTTGCATTAAGTAATTTTTATAATGACTCTTACTACATTTAAGACAGATAAGATTGGAATAATTGCAAGTACATTATGTATGATACATTGCATTGCAACACCCTTTTTATTTTTAGCCAAGACTTGTTCCACCTCTTGCTGTGAAACTTCTCCAAATTGGTGGAGTTCATTAGATTTTCTATTTCTCCTAATATCGTTTTTTGCAATATATCAATCAAGTAAAAACTCTTCAAAACTATGGATGAAATATGCACTGTGGACTTCTTGGGCGGTTTTACTTATTGTACTACTAAATGAAAAAACACACTTGTTTTCACTTTCTGATTACGCTATATATTTGCCAGCATTAGCACTTGTTGTATTACATATTTACAACTTGAAATTCTGTCAATGCAAAACAGACCTTTGTTGCACACAATTAAATAGTAAGGAGAAAACAATCCATTAAAGAAATTGGAAAAAAAATTATAATAGGCCGCACTTAAGGAGCGTATATTTTTGATTCTTCCAAGGAGAAATACAGAAAAGAAATACCAGGAAGAGATTTTCAGAGTGAAAAATGTAGTCTTGTAAATGCACACCCGTCCCAAACGTTTCGTGGCTTTTGTAATAATTATTGATAATCAGTAATTTAAAAGGAGGAGATTCTGCTTTTTGAAAACTACTTGAAGAAAAAGAAGGTAGCTTTATTTTTTTAGGATTTCATGAGCTCCTTTCAGTCGGTTGGTTCGTTTTTAGGTCAGTCTTTAGATCATGATCGATGGCGAATAACCCAAAAATGAACAGAATTAAACCTTTTTCTTAAGACGATAATTTTTATTTAGGACACGTATGACTGTATCTAATTCCCTTCAAGGAAAATAGATTAGTCCTTTAAAGACAGCCAGCTAAATATGAAGAGCGTTTTTTGGAAATGTATTTTTAGGCTACTTTACCAAAAATGGATTAAGAATAACAGAACAACCTACCTGGTGACAGACTAGTTTTGTGTAAAGCATGTATCTATAACCTTTGTACCTTCCGAACATTAAAAAAAGACATTGAAAAACATTTACTTCATACCTGCAATATTGATTCTGGTTTCATGTGCTAACAATGAGAAGAATAGTAAATCTATTGATTCGGAAGAACCTCAAACTGACAAAACAACAGAAGTCGAAGAACAAGTCACTAATGTCTCCAAGAAAACTTATGAACTTGGAAACATTCAAGTTGAACTAACCCAAACCAAGAGCGACGGGGAAAGTTTCTACTGCAAGGCAAAAATTGTGACTATAAAAGGAAAAAACTTTATTGATTCCATTTCATTCATTCCTGAACCAGTTGGTGGACATTATGGAATCTCAAAACCAAATAGAATTGAGAACCACTTAGTATTCACAAAACATGGTGATTATGATGGGAGAACCCTTATTGTAAATGATCAAGGTAAAATATTGGACCTCATTGGTGGTGAGCACTTCTTTGACCCTCAATCTAAATTATTGTTTACGATTTACGACTCTGATTTAAGTGGGTTTGCCGCTTTTGACATCACTTCTGACTCAATTATTTTAGAAATGCCGGAAATAGAAGACAGGCCTATTTCATTTCATAAAATGTTTGGAGAAAAGTATTTCATCCTAAGCTCAAAAGACGAATCGCTTGAAAACGATAAGTCCATTTGGGAAATAGAATTTGAGATAGAAAGAATAGTGCAAGTTGACCCAGAAACAATCCAAATTAATGAATCCAATATCCTTAAAACATGGACAAGGGAAGACGTAAACTGTGAATGTGAAAAATAAAAAAAAACGTTTTGGCTCCATGCAAACCTGAAAGCCTTTTGCTTTCGACTGCCTTATATTTAAACCTTAGTCACCAAAAAGAAAAACGACCTTGATACATAGAAAAACCAACTTCAAGACCATTTGGCAAAGAGCTAAAATCAGACCAATATTACTACTCTTTGCCTTTCGAGGAATTACATCTGCTTTATTACTATTTCTCCCTATGGGGTTGGTAATGAATTCATTGGGAGATAGGTTCCCTTTTGTTGAAAACGCTGAAAAAATTCAATTTGATGGCGAAAATGAAAATGCTGTCCTAACAAACATCAAAGGAATTAACAACATTATGATTAACGGAAAAAATCCTCAAATCTTGACCTATGAATTTGATTTTAAAGGACAAAAAAAGGAATCGAAGTTTAGTGTATTTGAACCTGATAAAACTGATTTTTTAAAAACTGGAGATATTATTCCAATTAAAAATTTGAACGGAGAAGCCATACCAACAGGATTTGAGCAGTACACTTTTAATATGAATTTTATGTATTATATAGCTGGAGTTGTTTTTTTGATAGGATTTATTCTGTGCTATCTTCTATTCTCGAAAGTAAACAAGGAAATAGCATTGTACAAAACAGGCAAAATTATGGAGGGAAAAATAGTCGCAATAAGCCATAATAAAGGTTTTACGTTTACGAAATTTGGTTCGTCAATGGATGTGCATTATGAATATGGAAATAAGCTCACGAAATCGAGAACCAATAATTTTGCTTTGACAATTAATAAAACCATTGGAGAATCGATTAAAATATTGGTTTCCCAAGACGGAAATTCATCTTGCCTTTACCCTGAAATGATTGCTAAAGCTAATGGTTGGAAGGAAAACTAAACTGCCCAATAACTAAGTTTCCTTTTTCTAAATAAACCAAAATTGGAATTTGTGTTGACGAATCCGTCGGTGAGAATCTTTTTGTCCATTTGAATCGAATAGATTTGTAATCATTCCCTAAAGCGAATTTAGGTGCCAGTGTATTTAGATACTTTGGTAACCAATTGATAAAAAACAGTTCAAAACCAAAAGGTTGTGAAATGAAAATAGCTATTCTTCTGTTATCCACCCTCCTCCTGTCTGGGAATCAAAATTTAGATTCTACATTCCAATTGGATGACTTCGTTGGTGAATACAAGGTTTATAAGAAGGAATTGATTGAGGAATATTCTAGTGGCTGGAATTACTCAAAGTGCTACGAAAGAACCCTGATACTAAACCCCGATTCTACATATAATGAAATTAATCTTTCATTTGAAGCATTTGACTACCCTGATGAATTTGGAAGGTGGAGCATGAAAAATGGACAGCTGATTTTGACCTCTTTAGGAAACCTAGATTTCAAGAATGGAAGTTTTATGCGAATTGGTCACCCGAAAAAGGAATCATTACCAGAGGTGCAGTATTTGGAAATACTATCCAAAAAAGAATTGAAAATATTGGAAGATGGATTTTTGAAAAATGAAAAATTGATAAAACAGCGTGCATTAACTAAGTTTCCATTTCCCCAATAAGCCAAAAATGGAAATTGAATTAACGAATCCAACGCTTGCAATGACTCCAAATCGACCTTTAGGAAAACGATTTTTTGAGTGCTAATTCTGGAGTAGTATTTCGCTTTTAGCTAAAGTTCGCAATGCTTTGGCCTATAATGGTGATTTTATGACTGTTTCTAATTCCCTTGTAGGAAATGAAATTAAAAACCGCCAAATGAATATTGAGAGTGTTTAATAGAAATGTATTTTTGGGCTACTTTTCCGAAAATCAATTAAATAAAGAACAATCAATCAGCTGAGAGATTAGTTAAGGGTAAAGCATGTCTCTATAAATATGTGAACAATGTACCTTAAACGAACATTAAAAAGAATTATGAGTATCAAACTAACCATTGCCCTAGGTTCAATTTTCTTAACTGCTTGTAACACAAACCGCGAAAAGAATATTTATGGTACTTGGACTTCCATCGATAACACAGGAATGAATGTAACAGATGAAATGAGGTTTGAAAAAGACGGGAACTTTCAACTAACAATGTATGCGAATGGTGATTCTATTCTTAGACAAATGAATGGTACATATGAAATCGACCAGTTGGGTAAGACAATCAAAGTGGCCGCAATGGGAGAAACCATAGAGCATCAAATAATTAATCTGAGGAATGATACTTTAGAGTTACTGACTTCTCAAAATGTCAAGATGAGAATGGTGAAGAAATAAATCCAAGCAAACATCAAATGAAATCGATTGTCGCAATACTTTTCACATTAATAAGTACTTATTCATTTTCTCAAGAATGGATGGGTGAATATCATGTAAACCAAAAGGATACAGGTTTATATGGAGGCTACCTGACATTTGAGTTTGAAAATGATCATCAGTTTAAGGTGTATTCCAGGGAATGCAAAAGTGTGCATGAGGGAAAAGGTTTTTTTAAGGTAACTAAGGACAGTATATTTTTCTTTTTCAGTACTAAAGATACTGCCCGAACAAAGGTGAATATCGCGAAGCTAGATTATGAATCTTCAAAAAAGGTAAAATTATCTTTTGAGATGTTTAGCAAAGTTAGATTTGATTCAATTCAAGGATTTACATTAAAACTTAAAGGCAAAAATTTTGACACAACACTCACGACATTTGATTTTAAGTCTACCCTTGAGTTTCCGCGGAGCAGGGATACTCTTGCGGTTACCCTAAAAAGTCTAGGTAGCCATGATGAGGTAGTTTTTGAAATAGTGCAAAATGAAAGCGCACAATTTAAAGTTTGGACTACCTACGTTTTTGACGGATTTATTACTGAACCCTTTTGGGCCTATAGAATTGAAAGAAAAAAGAAAAAGAGCTTTACACTTAGTACAGATGGTAAAAAAATGAAATTTAAAAAAAGGAATACGGACAAGGGTGAATGAGGTAAAATCAAGATGCTAAAGATCATTTTTTTAAACTGGGGAATTGTAGAGGCTCAGATAAACTCAAAATTGAATGAGGAGAACCAAAGAATATAAAATTGAATGGCAGGGCAGGCTTGAAGACCAAGAATTCTCAGATATTCTATTTGATGAGCTTAGAGTGAGAAATGCAGACCTTAATGGGGTAGTATTTAGGAATGTACATTTTAAAAACAGTCAACTGGGAATTAATTCGAATTATTCAGACTGTGTTTATATGAACTGTAGATTTTTTGGAAATTATTGCTCCCTTGGGCAGTCTTCTAAATATACAAACTGCAGATTTGAGAATTGTGAGTTTAATGGGATGGATTTATTTTCAGGACAGCACTTCCATGATTGTCGGTTAACAGGAATAATGAAAAATCCAATTTTGAATGATAAACACCCAAAAATAAAAAATAACGAAACCGTATTTAAGAATTGTGATTTGGGTGAAATGATTTTTGACAATGTTAATATCTATGGAAAAAACGTTTTTGAAAATTGTATCCTTCCTAACTCAGGAATTAGATTATTTGACAATACCAATAATAAGTTGTTTGAAAGAGCCGAAAAATATTGTGGGAAAATTGAAACAGCTGCCAAAAACCCCTCGGAAGTTATTTTTAGAAATACAATAAGGCAAGGGCAGAATCCCATCATCCTTGATCTTTTGTTTTTGGACTCCTTTTTTGACACAGAAGATTCAAAAAAAATCTTTGAAGAAATAGTTTTGGGTTTTGAATTAAATACCAAAAAAGGGCATCAAGAAAGCTAAACCGCCTCCAACCGAGATTATAAAAATTAGCAAGGTTAGTTTAAGACCTTTAATATAAGCCGATTGCTTTTCAACAAAATCGAAATTTAATTTTTTTACGGGCGTAAAACCAAAGCAATAGATAAACACCAACAATTGAAACCAATACTTAAAATAATAACAGGATTTATCATTCTCAGCTTTATTGGAATTAAATACGAGCCCGAATTTAGGGAACCGGATTTTTTTTTCAAACACAAGCCGAATCTCAAGTTTGAATATTTCAGTCCATTAAGTGGATCTGATAATACTTTAGAAGACTTAAACTTTGCAAAAAGAAAGGAAGAAATTTTTTTTCGCGAATTTGTTGGGAATTATTACGATAGAGGACCTTTAGATGATCTGTTGCCTTTTGCAATTCCGTTAATGAGCCTATTATTTCCATTGGGACTAATGCAGTTTTTTGGACTTGTTTCAAAAACTTGGTCCTGGAAAAAATACCTATTTGGATATGTTGGCAGTTTTCTTGTTTTTTGCGCAACATTTTCAGTTTATTGGTCGGGCTTGGCTTCGGGCCCAACTATGATTTCCTTCTTTTGGTTTTTTAGTATCCTAAATATTCTCTTTCTTGAAAGGTGGAAATGGATTAACCCTTGAGATTAAATTATTAGAATTAATATGGATTTCACGATATTACTAAAATCTAAACAAGGCTCCAATAATGGAAGATGGATTCAGATAAAGGTGATTTTTTGCCTTTCCCTTTTCTGTTTAATTCATTCCTGCACGAACGAGAGAATTCCCAACCAAACAGGTAAAAAGGAGAACATTAATGGATTCTCGAAACCAAAAATCCATGAGAAGAGGTGTGATTTTGAAACCTATGTGGAGTATATAGATTCACTGCCATTATATGACCAAGCAGAAGGCGTAATTCAGAATTATTTTAGGTTTGAAGATGATTCCAGCTATGATTTTGGAGGGGGGTTTTTATTTGAAAATTCCAAATTGGGCTGGATGCAAATAGGTGAA
>CAKZNE010000214.1 GCA_937129395.1 uncultured Cryomorphaceae bacterium
CGAAAACAATGGAAAATGGCCCAAGATATATCTGGTTTCAATTTAAAAACCATTCCGGATGGAATATTCTTAAGTCATGCTCATATTGGTCATTATACAGGTTTAATGCAACTGGGTCATGAGGTTATGGGCGCCAAAGGAGTAAAAGTTTTTGCCATGCCTCGAATGTCGAAATTTTTAAATTCTAATGGCCCATGGGATCAATTAATCGATTTTGGAAATATTAATATTGAACAAATCCAGGAGGAAAAACCCATTATCCTTAGCCAAAATTGCAAGGTTCAAGCTTTTACAGTTCCACATCGCGATGAATATTCAGAAACAGTGGGTTTTAAAATATTTGGCCCTACAAAAACGGTGCTTTTTATCCCAGATATAGACAAATGGAGTAAATGGGAAAAGGATATTATTGAAGAAATAAAATCTGTCGATTTTGCCTTTATTGACGGTACCTTTTTTAATCAAAAGGAACTTCCAGGAAGAGATATGAGTTTGGTTCCTCATCCTTTTATCCAAAAAAGCATTCAACAATTCTCGGCATTACCAATTTCTGAGAGGTCGAAAATTCACTTTATTCATTTCAACCATAGCAACCCCATGATTTGGGATTCTAATAGTAGAAATAAGGTTTTAAAAAAGGGATTTAAACTCGCAGAGCAAAAGCAGGTATTGGCCTTGGACTGAATAAGAACTACCCTTGGCCAGCAAAAGCCTTAAGTTTTTCCGGATCTGTAAGAGCTAGATAAACAAAATATATAATGAAAAAGAAGGCTACGCTTAAAAAGAATCCTATTATCCAAAAAATATAGGACAATATGGACTTTAAAATAGCGGGAATGACCTTTTCATTGAAAATGTATTTATAAAAATAGGATTGAACAGCTATATTAAGACCTAGACTTAGTAATTGGATAGTGAAAAAATATTCCACAGAAATAAAATAAAAAGGAGTAACCAGTATTGAAAGCACCAAAGAACCACCATAACAAAAAGAATTTATCACCAGATGTTCGGCAAAATTCTTTCTAGATTTTCTAAAAAGTATTTTTGTCCCTAAAGCCAGAAATGGGATACTAACCACAAAAAATAATTGCATATACTTTTGCATAATACCATTTAAATGGTCTTCAAGGGGAGTCCTTTTTTGTCCTAAGCTTTCCGCCATGTGGATTTGAACATCCTCAAAAAGACCTGTGCTAAACATTAGAAATAAGCTTATTGTAAGCCATACAAATAAAAACCTAAATGGATGAATATAAGGTTTGGTTGCACCGTTTAAATAGTCATCAATAACCTTCCGTGGTTTTTTATACATCATGAAACTGGTATACCACAAACCCCTTTCGAAATTAACAGCTACCCCAGCAAAATGGCGAATACTATCTTTTAGAACTAAACGATTTTCGATTTTCTTCTGGCCGCAATTTGGGCAATAGGATCCTTCATATTCTCGCTGGCAACTTTTGCAGGAGTAATTTTCAACAGTTTGCTTATCCATGTTCTACTTTAATGCTCAGCAAAATAAGAATTGCTATTTGATTATTTGCCTTTTTTCAATAACTGATTTAAGGTTTCCTTTCTTTTAATTTTTCCTGTCTCGGTTCTTTGAAACTCATTAATGTGAATTATTTCCTTTGGCTTTTCAAATTTTGAAAGCATTGGAATGGAGAGATTCTCTCTATTCTCCCCTTCTTTAATTAAAACAAGCTTCTCCCCAAATTTCGAATCTGGAATTCCAATTATAAAGAATTCCGAATCCAACCGGCCAATTTTTTTCTCAATTTCTTCAGGAAAAAACTTTATTCCTCCACTGTTTACAACATTATCTAACCTACCCTTCCAAATAAATTGATTGAGTTCCTTGAGTTCTACTATATCATTCGTTTTCATCTTAGTCACTCCAAGATGGGGCGCCTCAATAATCAAACATGAATTAGAATCCACTTCAAGGCTAACATTTGGCAGAGCATGGAAAGGCTCAAATGTCCCAACCCTTCTTAGAGCAATATGGGAAATAGTCTCTGTCATTCCATAACTATGGTAGGCTTCAATTTTTACATGGGCCAAATCCATCTCCAACTCGGGTTCAATTGCCGCACCCCCAATTATTAGTTTTTTAATTTTTGAAATGTCATCTATACTTTTTTGTACTTGAAAAGGAACCATGGAGCAAAAGTCAAATTGAATATCCCATTCTTTTAGGGGATTTGATTTTGGTTTGGATATATATAAATCTAAATCCCCTACAAGCCATCTCACCAATACCATTATCCCTCCTATTTTATCTGAAGGCAAACACATCAAGGTTTTCGCTTTTTTAGGAATTTTTAAATAATCCATTGTCATTTTTGCCGAAGCAATCATATCGGATTTTTTTAATTGAATGGATTTTGGACTACCCGTAGAACCCGAAGTGTAAGTCTCGAAAAAGGGATTTTCACTGAGAAAATTATTCAAAAAAACCTGAACTTGCGAAAAATCATGTTTTAATTTGAAATTTAACTCTTTTAAATTAAGCAACTTACCATTAAAATAGAAAGTTTTTTTATCCATACCCAACCTTTTTAAAAATACCTTCGTCTCCTACTATACAGTTCCTATTTCTATGAATGAACCCTTGTGGTTTCACCCTGTTTAAGAAAGCACTTGTTAAGACAAGTGCTTTTTTTTTGTCTAAAAAATTCCCCATTTTTGCAATCATACTGGCTCAGTTATTGTGTCCTTTTTGAAAATTGTTTTTGAATGAAATCCATTCCTATTCTCCTTTTATTTCTTCTGTTAAAATTCAATTCTCAAGCCCAAGATGTAATTAGAGTATTAGATATCCAATCTGGAAACCCAATCCCAAATCTATATGTTTATTGTGACCTGGCAAACGCTAGTTCCAATGCAAATGGAGAGGTTCAAATAAGTAAAATTAAGGAATGTAAGGTTCTCAATTTTCAACACCCTTCTTATTTAGACGCTTCCGTTTCTATGGAGCAAATTATGGCAAATGGCTACAAAGTTTATTTGGAAGGGAAATTCATGGAATTGGGTAGTATAGACCTCAGTTTCAGCAAATGGGAAAGGAATAAAGATGAAACTCCTATAAATATTAGCAGTATCAAAAAAAAGGAGATTGAATTCCGAAATCCACAAACTACGGCTGATTTATTAGAACAATCGGGGCAGGTTTTTGTACAAAAAAGCCAGCTTGGCGGAGGGAGTCCGATGATTCGTGGATTTAGCACCAGCAGAGTTTTACTGGTAGTGGATGGGGTACGAATGAACACGGCAATTTTTAGAGAAGGGAATGTTCAAAATGTTATTTCCTTAGATGCCAATGCTATTGAACAAACTGATATTATTTTTGGTCCAGGTGCCGTGATATACGGTAGTGATGCCATTGGTGGAGTAATGAATTTCAGCACTTTGTCTACACCAAAGTTTAGTTTTGGCGACAAACCAAAATTTAGTTTAAACTATTTAGCCCGCTATAATTCTGCGAATTCAGAAAAAACAAGCCACGTTGATTTTGGATTTAGTAAGTCGAGATTTGCCTCCTTAACCAGTATTTCCTTTTCAGATTATGGAGATCAAACGATGGGAAGTTTTGGTCCGGATCAATATTTAAGAAACCATTTCCAAAAAAGGGTAAATGGAAAGGATAGCACCTTTAAAAATTCAAACCCTCAGCAACAAATAGGCACAAGTTTTAGTCAATTTAACTTAATGCAGAAGTTTAAATTCCATATTAATTCCAATTCCGATTTAAGCTATGGATTTCATTACAGCATAAGTTCGGATGTTCCTCGCTATGATCGTTTAATAGAATATTCGGGAATAGATTCTCTTAAGAGTGCTGAATGGTATTACGGCCCACAGCAATGGATGATGAATAATTTCAACTATACCCTTAGAAAAAATACCACCTATTACGACCATATTAAAATCAACCTCGCTTATCAGTTTTTTGAAGAAAGTAGAAACGACCGAAAAATGTTTAAAGATGGACTTAGACAAAGAACGGAACAGGTTGACGCTTTAAATTCAAGTTTGGATTTTGAAAAAACAATTGATATTAAAACTCGTCTTCATTATGGGTTCGACAATGTGTTTAACAAAGTTTCATCTTTTGGAATTGTAGAGGACATAATCACTAAGGAAAAAGAGGAAACAAGCAGCAGATATCCAGATGGGAGTATTTGGAACTCTTCTTCAGCCTACGCTTCTCTTACCCATCAATTTTTACCTGAACTCACTTTTGATGCTGGTATTAGATTCAATCTTGTACAATTACGAGGTGAGGTGGATACAAGCCTTTTCCCTTTGCCAGATGGAAGTATTGACAATAATTTTAAAGCGATTAATGGTAGTTTGGGATTCGCCTATATTCCAAATAAAAAATGGCGATTTAATATCAATGCATCCAATGGTTTTAGAGCACCGAATATTGATGACATTTCAAAAATTTTCGATTCTAGTCCGGGAAATGTGGTCATTCCAAACCCTGATTTAAAACCAGAATTCCTTTATGCCCTAGATTTAGGCGCAAGCAATAATAGTTGGGAACCTCTTAAAGTTCAAGCAAACCTTTACCTATCTTATTTGCAAAATGCATTAGTACGAGATGATTTTAGTCTTAACGGCCAAGATTCTATAATTTATGATGGCACGCTAAGTCAGGTTCAAGCTGTTCAGAATATTGGATCTGCAAGGGTTTGGGGAATCCAAGGATCTGCGGATTTAAGGATTGTAAAGGACTTCCATATTTTAGGAAATATTAATTACACGCATGGTCAAACAAAAGATGGAGATGCTTTAAGACATGTTTCGCCAGTTTTTGCAAATGCCCACCTAACCTATAAATACAAATGGGTGAATTTTGATTTTTATGGCATTTTTAATGGAGCCATTAATTATGATCAACTTGCAGAAAGTGAAAGGGATAAGCCACTATTGTATGATGTGGATGAAAATGGTAATCCTTACTCCCCTTCTTGGTATACTTTAAATTTAAGGATGGCTTTTAAACTTTCCGAAAAACTTAAGATTCAAGTCGGATTGCAAAATATTAATGACGCCCGGTACCGTCCCTACTCATCTGGAATTGCCGCAATGGGACAAAGCATAAATCTTTCTATTAGAGGAAATCTATAAATTGATATTCCAAGCTTGTTTCGAATTGAAACCTATTTTCCCATCTTTTATAGAAAGGGGAGATTGAAAATTATTGCTGTATAAACTACCTGTTCCCAAACCAGAGGGCATTGGATTTTTTAGAGTATAATTCCATTGAGCAATTGCGCTTAGGCCAACATTACTTTCCAAAGCACTGGTTACCCACCAATTAACACTCTCTTTTAAAGCCAAGGAGACCCATTCTTCAGAGCCTCTAAAACCACCAATAAAGCTTGGCTTTAGAATAATATATTGGGGCTTTACCGTAGAAAGTAATTCAGACTTTTTCTCCGACTCAAAAATTCCAATCAACTCTTCATCAAGTGCAATAGGAATTGGAGAATCTTCACAGAGCCTTGCCATTTCTTGCCATTGCCCTTTTGCGATGGGTTGTTCGATGGAATGAATATCCAAATCACCCAATCTTTTTAATACCTCCAAGGCTTGCTTTGGTTTAAAAGCTCCATTAGCATCTACTCGTATTTCAATATCTTTTGCCTTAAATTCTGAACGAAGGGTTTTTAATATACCAAATTCTTCCACGAGATTTATGGCTCCAATTTTCATTTTAATCACCTCAAAACCAGCTTCAACTCTTGCCTTCACCTGACTTCTCATAAACTCCTTATCCCCCATCCAAACCAAACCATTAATGGCTTGGAGGTCATTCCCATCTGTAAATGGGCTAGGAAATAAAACATGGTTTTCAGAATTTAAATCCCTAAGTGCCATCTCTAATCCGAATTGAATGGATGGAAATTCTACCAAGGATTTATAGTGTTCTAGAAAATCGGAATCTATATTTTCACAGCATTGATTTAATCGAGCCTCATAATCCGGTCTATCGTCGATACTAAGGCCCTTCAACAGTCCACATTCACCGATTCCAATTTTATTTTTGTCTTCAATTATTAAGAAGTAGGAATCTTTGGTTTTAAGAATTCCACGGCTGGTGCCCGCGGGGTTTTTAAAAATTAACTGGTGTTTTTTCCAAGAAGCTTTCATAATACTTGGCCTAAACCAAAACTTAAGGCGAACAAAAGGGTGGTTAGGGCCAAAACCTTTAACTGGGGTTCAAAATCTTCAGGTTCAAATGACTTTCTTACTCGAACTAAACCTATTAAAAGCAAGGGAAGAGAAATGAAATAAAGATTTTGCCAGGCACTTCCCTCTTCCAAACCATTGTAAACAAAAGCGCAATCAAATGCTAGAATAATTAAAAATCCATGGTAATATTTTGCCTTTCTTAAACCCAAAATTACGGGTAGAGTTCGTTTTCCATTTTCGGCATCAGTTTTAATGTCTCTCATATTATTGAGATTTAATACACCCATTGCCAAAAATCCTAGGGAGGACGCCGGCAAAAACACCAGCCAATTCCATTCATTGGATTGCAAAAAATAGGATCCTACCACACCAACATATCCAAAAAACAGTAATACAAAAACATCCCCAAAACCTCTATATCCATAGGCTTTATCGCCAACGGTATAAGTAATTGCGGCAATAACAGCGAGGATTCCCAAAACGATGAAAAGCAAAGTGATGTAAATGGATTGACCTTGAGTTGCAATAATGCTTAGGGCTGTTCCAAAAATTAAGGATAAAATGGAAAAAAGAATCACCGCCTTTTTCATTTGAACGGGACTAATAATACCTGCAGCTACTGCTCTTTTCTCGCCTATTCGGTTGTCATCAGTTCCTTTTACACCATCTCCATAATCATTTGCGTAATTGCTTAAAATCTGGTAGCAAAGGGTTGTTAAAAGGCACAAAACCAAAACCATCCAGCTGAATCCCCCGGCTGAGGCAGCTAAACAACTCCCTAAAATTATACTTGAAAATGCCAATGGAAGGGTTCTTAATCTAGCCGCAGCTATCCAATGTTTCATATTCGTAATTAAATTTTTGGCAAAAGAAAGTTCAAGAATTTTGGAAATAAAAGGCGAATATAAGGGGAATAACTAGAATAGTTTTACATCCAACTGGCATTGGAACTCTCCACCTTATATAGGATAAAGTCATATAAATCTTTTGCCACTTTTTCATCCAGCTGCCACATTCTGATGTTTCCACCAGCTGTAAAAAAATCTAAGTGAACCGTTTTTCTGTTTTTTTGAAAAAAGTTTTGATTCAATTTTAGGTTCTGTAGCTTATAATATTTGATAATCACCACTTTTGGAAATATCCATCCTCTTTTTAGTTTTATCAAATCCTTATTACACTCTATTTCCCAAGATGCTGCAAAGCGAATTGACAAAGGAATGGAAATAGCCAACCAAATAGGAGAAACCAGCAAATACCAGGGATCCAAAAACCATAGGACCAATAAGAGAAGTGAAGGTATTATTCCAAACAAAACACAAAGCTGGGTTTTAAAAAAGCGATGGGAATAAAAGGACATAAATGCCGATGAATGCCTTTCTGGATAAAACTCATCCAACACCACATTCAATTGTTCTTGAGTGGCTCCAGGAACCAACATCGATTGTTTATCACCCGCTTGATTGCTCCCTGCTTGTTTAACCGAAATGGTTTTTAAACCCAACAACTTTCGCAGCGGATTACTTGTCCATGTTATGAATTGAATCTTATTAACTGGAATCTGGTATTCTGCTTTTTTAAGAAGTCCAGCAATCAATTGAACTCCTTTTTCATCCACAAAAAATTTTAAATCGTAAAAGCGCAATAGTGATTGCAGCAATGATAAAATCAATGCGACAATTAGAAAAGCGATAATTCCGATGGGTAAAAGAACGATCCATTGTCCCATCACAAAATCTTCATATTCAGAAACTAATTCTTTAAAAGGAGCCAATAGATATTCTTCATATTGCCATACATAACCATTTATTATCGCAAAAAGGATTAAGCCCCTTTTTAAATGATTTTCCGTGAGACCGATTCGGAAAACATCCTTTACACTCAGTTTTATTAAAGGCGATTTTTCACCTCTAGATACTATTTCCTGAGCTTCTTCAAGTTTTTCTTCTCCTTCTATTTCAATTTCCTGCTTTAAAACAGAATCTCTTTTTGCGGTAAGGTATTCTTGTAAAGACCTGGCATATGGTTTCGGCAATGCCGCAATTTCCAATTCTTTAATTGCAGATCCTGCAGTATCTATTTTTAGGCCTACCACCCGCAATATCCGTTGAATCAAATTTTGATTGATATGTACCGATTGAATTCTGTCAAAAGGAACCGTAATCTTATCTCTACGGATCAAGCCTTTTTCAATAATAAAAGACTCCTCCTCTACATAAAAAGTAAATTTTCGGTAATGCAAATAGGCTACGATAAATACCACCAACAATACTCCTCCAACCATTAAACCAAAGCTTAAAGAAGAGAAATTGGATTGAAATCCAAATTGAACAACCACAATAGAAATGAAAATATTGATGGCTACACGGAGCTTTTTGAAAAACAAAACTCCAACACCTATTGGCGATTGTCTTTGTGGTTTACTAAGATCCATTTTAGGCATGTTGACTACTCAAATGACTAATATGATCTCTTAATCGATGCGCCTCTTCTTTGATCAAACCACCAATCCGCAAATCGCTGGTTGAACCTCCTGCGGTGTAAACTTTTACCGTAGCAAGATCAAATAATCTTCCTATCGGTCCTTGACTAACCTCAACATGCTGGATTCTATTAAATGGAACGCTCGTCATGCTAAAAAATATCAAACCCGATTTATAGGATATATCATTTTGACGAATGGCATAACCTTTAATTTTAAATCCCCTCATTTCGAGAATAATAACCAAAATTAAAAAGCCCAGCCAGGGAGCAGATAATTTCCAAATAGCTGTTTCTGTTTTAAAGCTAATAATTACCAAAAAGCCAAGAACTACAAAGAGAAAGATACTCCAACTTGTTATTCTCATCCACAAAAAGTCCTTTTCCAATTTGGTGAAATTTACCTCTTCAATTGATGGAATTTGGCTTTTGTCAATCTCTAAATTTTCAAAAAGGCTCTTTGGACTTTCCTCTGTGGGAACAAAGTTTAGGTTTTCACTCATGGTTTAAAGATAAAAATCTAAAGTACTCTTGTAATATTTCCGGACTTTCTTTTCTGGGGGTAAAAACTTCCAATATTTTGGGACGATCAGAGGTATTGTAAAAACCGATTAAAACATTATTTAAATCTTCCTTATTGTCTACTTTAGAATAGGATAAAGAAAATCGCTTGGCAATAAATTCTGCACTTTGATCGTGCCTCGTTTCTTGGAATTTTTCAAAGTTCTCATCCTTTTGGGGTCCTTTAATAATTCTAAAAATATTACCCCCACTATTATTGACAACAACAATTCTCACATTGCACGGCAATTCATCATTCCAAAATGCATTGGAATCATATAAAAATGCGATATCGCCACTTATAAGAGTCAGCATTTTATCGTTCATGCTAGCAAAGCCAATGCTTGTAGAAGTACAACCGTCAATACCACTGGTTCCCCTATTTGAATAATGTTCCACCGAAGGGTTTTGATCAAACAATTGAGTGTAACGAATTGAGGCGCTATTGGCTGAATGTAGAACACTGTTTTGTGGCAAATGGTTTAGAACCTCTCCTACCACAGAAAGATCAGAAAATGGAATCTGCTTTAAATATTTAGAATGTATTAATGATTTTTTCTTATCTACATTCAGCCATTTTTTTGGGTAGCTTCTACTTTTAGAATTCAGTTTATTGGCAAGTCCCTCAAAGAAACAATTGGGCTTTAATGGGATAATTTTTTTAAGATTTAAAAAGGTGTCTTTCAAATCTCCTGTTTCAGAAATATGCCAATGCTCAATGGACTCATCCCTCAACAATCGTTTCACCATTTTACTTACCAGCTCTCCACCAATTGTAATCAGCAAATCCGGTTTCAAATCAGTTTTTTCTTCTTCGGTTATGGTATTAATCAAACGATCAATTGAAGAAATGGAATTTGAACTTGGAAGATTGCTTAGAGTTTCTGTAAAAACCAAAAATGGACTTAGGGAATGAAGTTTTTCAATACTTCTTTTTAAATCTTCATTGGAATTAAGTTGCCCGGCTAAAACCAAAGGCTTTTCAGAAGCATCCCAAGACTTTTGTATTTCTTCCCACTGAGCAACACTCAAAGTTTTCTCAGCTTCCATACTTTCAATAAAATGAATATTCTCCTCCTGCAATTCCACCTGATCATATAAAGGTTCTGCCAGGGGAATATTAATATGTACAGGGCCACTTTTTGATGCGATCATGGCCGCATTAATTTCCCGTTGGTTGTAATTTTCATTTAAAGAGGAAGAAGGTTCTCCAATTAAATTTGCCGAATAACAAATATGCTTTTCGAAAACGCCTTTTTGCCGAATTGTTTGGCCAATACCCTGATCTATCCATTCATGTGGACGGTCTGCAGAAAGAATAATTAAAGGCAATTTTTGGTAAAAAGCTTCCGTAACCGCAGGATAGTAATTTACCAATGCGGAGCCCGAACTGCAAACCACGGCAACGGGTTTATTAGTAGCTAGGCATTTCCCTAAGGCTGTAAAGGCAGCGGTTCTTTCGTCTGGGATAGAAATACAACTGTAATCCTTGTCATTTCCAAAAGCTGTAATTAAAGGAGCATTCCTACTCCCTGGTGAAATTACAATTTGGCTACAAGCGTGTTTTTTCAATAAAGCTGCTAAATATCTAGCATTAGCTTTTGTAGAAGTTTTGCTCATTTATAATTGATCTTGCAAAACATTTAAAAGTGTTTTCATTTTTGATTCAGTTTCATTCCATTCGTCCAATGGATCACTATCAGAAGTAATTCCTCCGCCTGCATACAAGACTACAGAATTCCTTAACAATTGCATACATCTAAGGTTTACAAAATAATGAAAACTGTTTTTATGCTCCAAGCCAAAATAACCTGAATAATAAGATCTGGAATGCTTTTCCAAAGCAGCAATCATTTTTAGGGTTTCTTGCTTGGGATTGCCCCCAACCGCTGGTGTAGGATGATATTTTTTTAAAAATAAATCCAAATTAAATTCTTCGGTTTGCTTGGCTTTTATTTCGGTTGCCAAATGAATTAAATTACCGGCTTCTCTTATTTCCCTTTTTCCGATTTCAATATTTTCGAGTCCTCTCGTTTTTTTAAAAACCTGACTAATATAATCCGTCACCAACTGTTGCTCCACATATTCCTTTGGTCCAAAATCTAAATCCTCCCCTCTTTTTCTTGTCCCGGCCAGACTTAAAGTGGAAATTTCATTATCCCTTCCCTTTACCAAAGTTTCAGGAGTGGCACCCATCCACAAACCAGCATCTTCATTTCCAAATAAAAAAACACAAGCGTTTGGATAAGCATTAGCCAGAGATTTAAAAGCTTGCCTGGCCATTAAATTGGGGCTAGAAATTTCTTTAGGTCTAGAAATAACCGCCTTTCCATAACCATTGCTTTTAAGTGTATCAATGGTTTTTTGGATAAGAATTAAATACTCTTCTTTTGAATATGGATTAACAGAAACATTTTTAGTTGGTAAGTCCAAACTTTCCATTTCCTCCTCCAAAGACATTTTAATGTTGATTTCTTTTTGAGATAAATCGAAAGGTGAAAACCTAAATTTATGGTCCCCACTATTCGGGTTTTCCAAATAAAAGCTAAAACCCTTTTGTGAAGGAAGGCTTATGTATAGGAAGCTTTTCAAGCTATTTTTTTAAGGGCTTAATTAAATTGGTGAGTTTGCAGTGCGAAACTAAATTTCCGTTTTGATCTTCAATTCTAATTTCCCAAATATGAGTAGTTCTGCCTTTATGTAAAATATTTGCATTGGCAATCACCATTCCTTCTTTTATACTTTTAATATGGTTGCAACTTATTTCAATACCCAGAATAGCAAATTCCTTAGGATCGGCAAATAAGCAACTTGCTGCACTGCCCACACTTTCAGCTAGAGCCGCGCTAGCCCCACCATGCAGCAAACCCATTGGCTGATGTACCCTTGAATTTACAGGCATAGAAGCCTTTAGCATTCCATTAATTGGATCCACATCAATATATTTTATCTCTAAGGTTTCCAATAGAGTATTGGAACGAATGGCATTAAACTGTTGGAGGATTTCACTTTTTTCCATGGCCCAAAGATATTGAGCATATTACAAGTAAAACCAAAAATTGGATTTAAATAAAAAACACGAACATATCGCTGGCTAAATACCAGATAAGGCTAAGAATAATTACTTTGAGCACAATTAGGAAAAACACCCGCGCTGCCTGTTGTTTCTGATCCATCAGTAATTCAAAAGCTAATAGATTCGCTTTGACAATTAATACCTCGCAATATCGCACATTTTTATGGGCATAGGAGCCAGACCTATAGGAAAGCACATATTTTCACGATAAACGGCGCAATTCATAAATGAAAGCTCTAAAAATTGTGATCCTCAAAACCTAGCTTAAGATTTTCTATTTATTATCTTCGCAGCCCTTTTCTGAGGAATAATTTTAGAAATTTTATTATGATCAAAATTACTTTACCGGATGGTAGCGTAAAAGAGGTTCCCAAAGGAACTTCAGCTATGGAAATAGCTAAAGGTATTAGCCATGGTTTGGCGAGAAATGTCTTATCCGCAAGTTTCAACGACAATACGATTGAAGCCAGCACGCCTCTAACGGAAAATGGTAGTTTGATTCTTTATACTTGGGACAATACAGAAGGAAAAACTGCTTTTTGGCATTCCTCAGCTCACGTTTTGGCCCAAAGCATCCAACAACTTTATCCCAATAGCAAATTAACAATTGGGCCTGCTATTGAAAATGGCTTTTACTATGATGTTGATTTTGGCGAAGACACTCTAAGCGATTCTGATTTTGCTAAAATTGAAAAAAGAATGTTGGAAAATGCCCGTCAAAAGGCAGACTTTAAAATGAGAGCTGTTAGCAAAGCTGATGCTTTAAAAGAATACCAAGGAAATGAATTCAAAACGGAATTAATTGAAAATTTAGTTGATGGAGAAATAAAACAACTTGGAGTTGAACAAGGAAAAAAAATGCAAGGCTTTCCAGAAAATTATGAATTTCCAGTCAGTAAAACACAGGCTATTAAACAGCTTGGAAATAGTGTAGCAATTGATGCCGTTCAAGCGGTTGCAAAGCAAGTGATAACTCATTTAAAAACCGTTACGATTCCTACAGTTAAAGTCATTCAAAAACATTTAGAATTTGATGCGATTAAGGGCAAACCAACTTTGTTAAATGCGTCGGGCAATACGAATTTTATTTTTGAGGTAAAAGGAATAAAAGCGTCAAAAATTGATGAAATTAATGCAATTGCAACCAGAACAAAATTGAAAGATAGAATTAGGGCGATAGAAGATTTAGACGGTTCTTTCCATTATATTGGTGCAGAAAAAGAGACAGTGGAATATAATTTGAAGCGAACAGATAGTTTAATGCCCAAAATTGTTGGAGCATTACTTTTGGCTTTTTATAAAGATAGAATATCAAAATTATCTGAAATTGTTACTGACATTCACGCAAAAGGAGTGCTTAATGCTGAAATTAATTATGGCGATAAACAAAGTTTAGAAATTAAAATTAAAAAATTACTCTTAGATATTTTACTAGGCTTTTTTGCAGGCACTAAATGGAATGGGGATTATGAATCTAATGGAACAATTATCATGAAAAAATCGGGTAAACTACTTGGTTT
>CAKZNE010000215.1 GCA_937129395.1 uncultured Cryomorphaceae bacterium
CCCTTTTTTCGAGACTATAAAGTCGGATTTGTGTTTTGTGATTATGATCAGCAAGTCCAATGCTACGGGATATAATTTTGCGCTTTTTATTGAGAGAAGTTGAAGTCCACATTGATTCAACTTCAATAAAAGTACCGTCTATTTTAATAGTCTTCATGAGTTGCATTTGTTTTTGGTTCTAGGTTTCAAGATTGTGCCATCCCAATTATTAATTTACTTCAATTTCTACCCTCTCAGAGGAAACAAATTTCTCAAGGGCATTCATCCCCTCAATATCAAAAAATAAAACTCGATCACCGGATTGAGCTTGTTTTAAAACTGCTTTTGTTTCTTTTGTGTTTTCACTGCCATTATTAAAACAATAGGCCACAAATTTAGTGTCTCTTAAGATAAGAACTTTGTAATTTAATACAGGGAAATGTAGACCGGAAGTACATACCATCGGTGGACTGGGTAGGTCTAACCTTATTCGGCCCATTAGCAAAGCGTTCATGGACAGTTTCATTTTAGTCTTGAAAAAAATTGTGGGCACCGGATCTGGCAGTTTTTTCACCCAATATTTCTTGGAAAAAATTAAACTAGAATCGTTTCCTTGAATTTCATAAAAGGATAAAACCAAGCTTTCGGCTTTTTCTGGATAGACTCTTAAAAAACAACTATCTACTTCAATTGTGCCGTTTGAGGAATGGATTTTAATTGTATTCGTGTTGAAGGTACCATGAATTTTAAAACTGTTTCGGATTCCTAAAAACAGCTCTTTTTGGTGGTAGCTTTCCAGGCTAATTTGTCCATTTACAAAGAAGGGACTTAAAAGCAAGAATGTGATTTTAAAGAATTTCAAAACGACAATTATTTGGTTCGAAAATATAACGACAGAATGGAAAATTAGTATTTATGAGAATACAACATCGGCTTTAGTTATTTGATTTTCAATCTTAAGTACGCGATTTTTGGCGATTAAATAAAACCACTTCTTTTCTCTCAAATGGTGGTTGAACTAGAATCTCATGCCATTTAGGGTCAATGGAAGGGAAACGTTTTTGCATTTCGATAAGGAATTCATTCCAGCCTATTAAATCCTCGTGAATATTTAGATTTCCCCCACCAAATTCAATGTTTAAATAAATGCAATCCATTGTAATTTGATCTTTTTTAAAACAAGTAATCCCATTTATAGATTCCCAATTAACTTCAAAAATTTTGTCTCCAGAAATTAGTTGAAATCCAGACTCCGTAGACTTAAAACATTGCTTTTTTTTCTTTGGAGGAGATATTTAAAAGGACTTGTTTCAAAAATTCTGGAAAATTGTACTGAATGAAATACTAAGATGGCCATGGGGATAAAGTCAAAACCAACACCCATAAAACCAAAGTAAAAATGGACATTAAAAAGGGAAATATATGGGGTGTGGACAGCCAATAATAGTACAAAGAAAATGTGCTTCCAATAATTCTTTTTCAATACAAGAAGGTGGGTGGTGAAAATTAAGCCGATGGATCCAAAAAAAATATCTTGATTAAGAAATTGCAAAAACTCCACGCCCTCCTCATCTAGCGAAAAAATAGTCGTTTGGATAAGGGCAATACTATGCAGCAAACAAGTTATTGAAAAGGGCAGGTATTTTATTTTACTCGATTTCGTTACCTATGAATTGGACTCGAATTTATAGCTTGTCAAAAACCAGAATTAAGCCTCCAGGAGCAGCTTTGCCATAAATTGCTTCTGCCATTTCAGCATGGAAATAATAGGTTTCTTTATTCTTTAAAGAGAATTTGCTTCGTTTGCCATTTAAAGCCTTCTGAAAATTTTTATATTTTATTTCTTTGCCATCATTAAAAACAATTGGGTCGGGGGTTTCTTTGCCTTCAACAAGTCGTAGGTTTCCATCTATAAAATATTCTCCAAATGCTTGAAATTTATGGAATTCATTAATTTCTGTTTTAGAATAGATTAAATCTTTGGTCACAAAACTCTCAGGGTTTATGGTTTTATGAACCATATCCTCAAAGGAAATCCGAATAACATTGTCATTATCTATCAACTCTTTTGGGATTTTTAAACTATAATATCCATCCTTGTTGGAATAGCAGGTAATTCTTTGATCAATAGAGAAGAAGGATATTTTCGCATTTTCGATTGCTTGTTGGTCATAAGAATTTAAAACTTGTCCCTTTAAAATAACATATTCATCAAGCACAGATTTTGGACTTTGTTGGATTTTCAATTTGTTTTCTTCCAACAGAATAGGTTCTGAATTTGGCCTTATTTCAGTTTGAACTGGGCTTTCCATTGCCCTTAATTCTGGCCCCATGGTTAAACTCCCAGCAATCATAATTCCCGCTGCGACATTGGAGTAGGGGATATTGAATTTTTGTTCGGCCTGTATTTCTGGAATAGGTATTTGTAGTTGGCTTGACTTTATTCGTGCACAAATATTTCCTTTTGAATTTTTCATTTGCTCAGAAATCTCATGTGGACTTAGTTGAGTGAAATCGATAACAGTTTTGGCACATGAATTACAAAAAGCACCTTTTTCGTTGCTTTCCATATCATACCAATTCTCCCCACAGGGATTATCCAATTTTAGCTTTTTAGTTTTCATGTTTCAAAGTGGTTTTCCTTAGTTTCAAATAAATCCAAGATCTAATTTATCAATTCTCTCCAAATTTTGGCTGTTCGATCCTCATTTTTCTGTATTCTTCCTTTGCATATAAAATGGAAATTAATACCACACTTAAATTTCCTGAAAGTATATAAATACAACTATTAGAAACGCATTTATAGAGGAAAAAGAAATCGCCCGAAGATTCAAAATAGCCATAAATCATGGTTAGCAATTGAAGGAATAGTAGGTTTCCAATTAGATAATACCATTTTGGATTCTTTTTTATTATGAAAAGGCTCCAAAACCATTTTAGCCACGGAATTTGAATGTAAACAAACAAAAAACTTAGTGTAACTATCAGGATCACAAAATGCAATGAGGCTTTTGGTCCATAATCAATTGGAGGGAAAATAAGTGGTAATCCTTGCGAATAACAAAGGGTAGAAATAAGGCTAATGTTAAAAAGAATAGAAAAAAGGAAGAGTTGAAATCTATGCAAAATGCTTTATTTTAATGGTCTGTTTTGAAGTAATTTTCAATTTTGAATTGAGTGTTTATTTTACAATCTTGCTTATCAAGTCTCAAGTTGAAAGTTAAGTTAAGGGTATTTCCATTTCTTTCTATTATTGATCCCCAGTTCTAACATTCACAATTTTATCAATAGCCACAAGCTCGCCATAATCCTCTATGGAACCAATAAGTTTTAATTCATTAAAGGACCTTCCTATTTTACCAGCTTCTTTTTGGCTAATGGTTTTGAAAAACTCTTGGTCTTCAAAATGAATCTCAAATTGAGCCATTAAATCAGAGTAGGGAATTAGGCCAGATTCTTTTTTTGTCCTAAACAGTTTTTTGATGGACTTTTGAATCAGAATAAAATCAACTTTAGGCAGAACCAGAGGGATATGTTGAGGCCAGATGCAAAAGGTTTCTACTTCCGAGCTGTTCTTTTTTTGAATATAATAGATATTGGGAACAAAAGTGGATTCCCCAAATTGATATTGTAGGTTTTTTCGGTTTAAGGAATATTTCCAAGAGTAATTGGATTTTCCCAATTCTAAAAAACTCAATTCAGCTTCTTTAAAAAGCAGTTTAGAACTGCTGAGATTTGATTTTTCCCATTGTTTTTCAAAATAGCCATTTTCATATTTTTTAGGTTCTGCTTCATCTTGATAATTCAAAATATATAAACCCAGATCCTCAACAATTTGCTCTACAATAGGAAAACATTCCTTTGCGAAGAAATGCGGCCTGCCAAAGTTTAAATTGAAACTAAAATTTGTATCCTCAAATCCTTCAAAATTATCGGCTTCCAAATCGGGATCGTCTTCGTCAATTTCAATGTATTCGAACCTGCAATGAACCCCAGTATCGTCATTTTGGTAAATCCATTGATCCTTTTCATCGCTTCTCATATTGGGCAATCCTTCCAAATACTCTTTTATAGAAGATTTCGAAACGGGCTTGTCCGATTTTGTATAGAAGTTTAGGTCGTAACTCATTTTAGGTTCTTTTGTAGGCTATAGTCCATTATTCTCCACAGAATGCGTTTTTGTTTTACCTAATGGCCCAACTGAAATAAAAGAATTATCCCAATCAGCAATAATATAAAGTCGAGAAAATAGGTAAGGATAAACCTTAAAATTCTCGAGAACTTTTTTCCTGTTGAGAAAAATTGCCAAAACACTATAAACGTATAGGTTATGGAGGATAAAAAGGAAAGGGTGGCCATAATTTCACTATTTAAATCACCCAGTTTTAAAAGGGAAACAATTAAATAAATAATTGCTTGTTGACCAGTGATATAGGCGTTTAATACCAAATGCTCTAGGTAGTTGTACCCAAAACCTTTAAATGCAATATAGGATGCCAAGGAATTGAGAGGAAGAAGCATTAAAATGGTATAGGAGTAATTCTTTGCTAACCAATCCAATTGTGATAGAAATTCGGGGAAGTTTTTAAATTCATTTTCATCACCATTAAAACCTTCTATAAAATCTGAAATTTGTGTTTCACCGCCTAAATACTTTGAAAGGAAGTATAAAATGGTAGATAAGGTAAAGGTGTAGGCAAGTGGCTTAAAGTGTCTTTTTCTCTTTCCCCCTAAATATTCTCTGATTGTTTTCCCTGGGCGGATAAACAACTCTTTTGCTGTAAATAGGATGCCACGGTTGAGTTGAAAAATACTGCCCGAAACCTCCTTAATAAAAGTTAAAAAGTTGAACCGGCCTACCTTGCTATTTTGTCCACAATTGGAACAAAAATTGCCCTCAACAAGCTGATCACAGTTTTTACAATTCATCAATTGTTCAATGTTTATTTAAATTGCTTTGGAACAGTTTGAATGCTAATTTTCTCAGCCACTTCCTTAATTCGTTTGCTCCTGGTTTCTGGTCTTTTGGCAGATTTTACCCAATATAGGATTCCTTTTTTTATCGTTTTGGATAAAGTCAGAAAATAATCCATGGATCCCGACGATTTCTGAAATTCATGTTCCAAATCCTCTGGTATTATCATGGCTTCAATTGAATCTAAAATTGTCCACGATCCATTTTCTTTTGCTATTTCAATAGAGTCCCTTCCTGCCTTGGTCATTAAGCCTTTTTCCTCCAGAACTTTCACCTTATCCTTGTTTATCTTAGACCAATTGCTATTCGGTTTCCTTGGGCAAAAATATTGGATATAGGATTCGTGGTCTATTGTCCTTTTAGTGCTATCGATCCAACCATAGCAAAGTGCTTGATCAACCGCCTCGCTCCAAGTAAGATTGTGTTTAGAGGATTTTGTTTTATAAAAAACGAGCCAAATGGAATTGACAGATTTATGGTTTTTCGCCAACCATTCACGCCATTCCTGTTGGTTTTTCGGGCAATATTTTTGAATTTCTTTCTCAAGCATTAGTATAAACTAAAATCTTACGGTCTTTTGTAAAGAGGATTAATTAAATTTTTTGAAAAGCGCTTGTAGGTATACCGTTTTGTAATAACGGAGTCAGTAATTTCAAATTTTAGCAAACCTTTATCATCATATTGAAATACTTTTTTACTTAAGAAGTAACCAGACCTATAATGTGTTGAAATTGAGATTAGCTTTCCATTGGCACCATATATATAGCTTTCGATAATATCGTTTTCGTTTTCAATACTCTCACAACCCCCAATAAAGCATACATAATGTGAAAATCTAGTTGTTTTAATAATTCGGTTTAAACTGTCCTTCTCCCAACCTTTTGCAATTGGTTGTTTTAAAAAGACACTATCAAACGGGCAATTAAATTCTAAGGTATCATATCGATTATTGAAAGTAAAAGTGTTGTACCCATCACTAGTTCTGTTTATAGTGCTAACCAAATTGCCTTGGTAATTTAATTTTATGTTGATTCGGTTTGTATCATTTGGATAAATAGTCCGGCCCGGAAAACTAGGATTCATCGGGTAAATGTATTTTTTAACTATCCTCTGGTTAATAAGCCTATTGTTTTCATCAAAAGAATTGAAAATGTCATTCTTATTATAGCACGGTTCGGAGTCAATTAAACCATAACCTCCGCAAATATGAATTAATCTTTTAAGAGAATCGTATTCAAAATTATACCAGAGGCTATCCACTTGATGTCGGTCCCATCCACGTTTTATTAAAAAGTTTTTCCACCTAGAACTAGGCATTCTACGACCATATTGAAGGCAGATAGGGAGTCCAAATTCATTAAATTGGATTGATTCGGTAATTAGACTATCCCATCGATTCCAACCGGAGTACAAAGAATCAAAGTTGGAATAGCTTATAACCTCAATTTTAGAGATATTATTTTCAAGGATTTCTTTTTGACTGTGGTCGGAAATATAGTCGAAGGGATCAGGATTGTAGAATTGCCCCTTTAATGTACTAGGAAAGGCATTAATTAAAATGATAAGGGTGAGTAGGGCTTTCATTATTTATTTAACATAGTTAGTATCAAACCTTCATTTATTAATCTTTAAAATCTGATTTAGGCTATTGGAAATTCAATTTAAAAACTCCCTTATCAATTCAATATATTCCATTTGCCTTGATTCTTCAATTGAGTGACCGGCATTTTTGATAATATGAAGTTCAGAATTGGAAAACAAGTTCAAATACTCTTGTGTATAAGCCCAACTTTGATTATCACATTGTCCTTTTAAAATCAATAGGGGAGTGCTATTTCCTTTTATTTCCGTCCTTTTATCTACTACATTATTGAAGCTTCTTACTGTCATAAGTTGGGAGTAATATCCATCGCCAAGTTCGTACTTGGAAGTGTCCCCGTAGCAAGTACATGATTTACTTAACTCTTGATTTAGGAAAGTCTGAAAATGATCTGCTTCTTTATCCGATACCAGTTTTTTTCCAAACATTATAGCCCACCTAAATATGATTTTGTTTCTAAGGTTATTCACCTTTTCATATCCGTCTTTATTACTAAATTTTGGAGGAAATAAATTCAAAGAATCCGGTGGAACTAGCATTTTCAATTTTTGATTAATGGGCAGCATCGGCCCAGGCCCAGAATAAATTAAACTTTCTACTTTTTCCGGATGTAGAGCATAAAATTCGCTAGCCAAAAGGGTTCCCCATGAATGGCCAAATAAAATTACTTTTTCTGTTGATATGGTTTCAATGATCGCAGCTAAATCTTCCTCATGCCTTTTTACAGAATATTCCTTAATGTCATCTAATCGGGCAGAGTGCCCACTTCCAATTTGGTCGTATAAATAAATATCATATCCATCTTCTGCCAAGGGCTTAAAAAACTCAATTGTGTTTTCTGTAATTTTCCCACCTGGTCCACCATGCAAATAAACAATAGGACAAAGTTGCTTATCTCCTTTCCCTTTTAAAAAACTGTATCCAATTTTAGAGCCTGTGGGCAAATCCCAATATTTAACGCCTTCTCTGGCTTCGAATTCACAGACACCATAATTTCTTGGGATAAAAATGTACAATCCAAACCCAAAGAGAATAATGAGAAATGCCTTTAGAATTTTTTTTGCCATTTGCTTAGGTCTACCTAAAATCTTTTTTTAAACATTCCCTTTTTAAATCCTAAATAATCTAGTTGTCTTTTTCGGGTGACATGTATTTATAAACCAGTCCGGCCAAAACAGCTCCAACAATTGGCGCTATCCAGAACAACCATAATTGGTCCACAGCCCAGCCTCCAGCAAATATTGCCTGACTTGTACTTCTTGCAGGATTTACAGATGTATTGGTTACAGGAATACTTATTAAATGGATCAAGGTTAGTCCTAAACCTATTGCTAAACCTGCAAATCCTTTAGGGGCTTTGGAATGAGTTGCTCCAAGGATAATAATTAAAAACATAAAAGTCATGGAAATTTCGGTTACCAAAGCCGACAGCATAGAATATCCATCAGGAGAATGTTCTCCATATCCGTTGGCAGCAAAACCACCAATTTCAAATCCAGATTTACCAGTTACAATGAGATATAAAATTCCAGCTCCAGCCACACCTCCTAATACTTGGGCAAGGATATAGGGTAGCAGCTCTTTTTTATCGAATCGTCCGCCAATCCAAAGGCAAATGGACACAGCAGGGTTTAGATGGCAGCCCGAGATATGACCAATTGCGTAGGCCATTGTCACTACAGTTAAACCAAAGGCTAAGGCTACCCCGGTAAATCCAATTCCCAGTTCTGGGTATCCGGCAGCAAGTACTGCGCTTCCACATCCACCTAAAACCAACCAAAGGGTTCCAATAAATTCAGCGATTAATTTTTTCATGGTTTACGGTTTTTTTTATTTAGTGGGAATTTGGGTTCTTAGTAATATGTGAAAGATAGGGAAATCTTTAAGTTCAATCACTTTGAGGTTTTTAATAATTTCAGTCTACTGATTCTTGGAAAAGTTTATTCCAATTTTGATTCAATAGCAATAACATTAACTTTTTCTACTAGGGTGAAACTGTTTTTTTCTGCGTCATGACTGGGCTGTCCGAGCCCCAAACCCACATAATAGTTATTTTTCCATTTAGAATCTTGTATTCTTTTTAGGCCGCTATTGATATTGATATTTCCATCTGGGGTTTTAAAATATTTTTGAATTGAGCTGGACCAATTTATTGAATTTGAAGATTTCCCTTCCCCGAAGCGGACATCGTAGTTATATTTAAAAGCTCCTTTATGTTCAATTCCATAGATGCTGTCAATTCTAAAGTAAAAATTTAAATCCCCAATTTGATAGGCTTGATGTGGGTAGAAAACGGGTGCTTCTGTTGAATTATACATCATTTGTTGTTGGTTTAAATTGAGACTGACAAATCCCATATTTGAGCCATCAATTCCAACATACCAATTGTCCCAATCTTTTGGACTTTTTTTGGCAGTAAGGTTCATTTCAGAATCTAAACTAATGGTTCCCAATGTGGTGCCATTACATAAAATATGCATCTCACCACCTTTATCGCTAATGGTGTATTCTTCATCATCTAAATTTTTCAGGAAATTTATTGCGGAGTTTGCCGACATTTCTTGCGGAGGAATCACCCCGGAGTCCAATTGAATGATATAAGTGAAAATTCCGCCAAAAATCCCGGTTAACAAAACGATGATTACACCTTTTACATTAATTAAACCCAGAACAGCAGCTTCACCTTCGGAAGCAATAACATCTTTTCTAAATTTTGAACTAAAAATAAAGGCTGTTACAATAGCCAATAAGATTATACCGATTACTATTAGGCCAATTGTTCTACTCATTTTTTGTCGGGTTTTTAGAAAATAAGATTAATCATCGATTGGAAATCCTAGGCAAATTAGCTTTTTTGAATTTGACAGAGACACCGCTCCCTTTTTGGTTTTAAAATTATTATAAACTCAAAAGCTCATTTTTTAAATTCATTTGGGCTTGTTCTTCGTATTTGAGTTTGAAATAGTCTGTTTTAAATAGTGATTCAAGATTCAATAAGGATTCTAGTGCCTTCCTTCTTCCTTTGTAATAGAGGAAATCGGGATAGATAATATATTCTTGGCGAATATTTTTGCTGTAAATCAAGTACTCATCTGGACTTTTTCCCAAAATCGAAAGATCCAAATCCATCAAATAATTCACTTCTTGATCATCTGAATTCAGGTGCTCTTTGGTTAATTCTATTTTCCGTTTACAGTCTTGGATAAACTCAAAAGAGGTCTTGGAAATTCTTTTTTCAAATAAAATGGCGCTTTGATATTCATTATCACTTTTTCGTGCTTTGTAAATTATATCGTGGTAAAAAATGGCGAAAATCAAGCTGTCCAAATTTTTAATTTTAGCTTTTACTTCCTCCAATTCTTCAAACATTTTTTCGAGATGTATGAGATTGTGATAATGCCTAGATTTTGAGGAATATTGTTTTTCAATTTCCCGCCAACATTGGTCATTATAGCTTTGGTTTGAGGAATATTTTAAAATGGTTTGAAGAAATAATTGTTCAAGCATTTGTTCTAATTCAAGGAATTAATTTTAATCATGTCAATAAGTTGTTGTTGATCGATTTGATCGTAACTTGAATAGGTCATCCGTCTACCTATTAATCTCTTGTCCAGTTTTGATTTCATCCATTTTAGTCTATAACCATTGCATTGCAGTATGGTATAGGTTGGAAGACCTTTTATTTGGGATTCGGTTAATTTTCCAGGTGGTTTTTTGGAAAGCTCATCGATTTGCTTACGAGGAATATGGAAGTCTATTTTCTCTATATTGTTATACTGGGACATTTGCAATTTAAATTCCACGACTGCGAAAATGTCAAAATTTTGTAGTCTAATATAACTGATTGAGTCTGAAATTAATTTTGCTTTGAAAATGCGAATGAGCCTTTTGTTTAATTGTCTTTTACGGTAGGGATATAATGTTTCTCTAAAAAGTAAAAAAACAGCCCTAATATTAGACTTCCAATTAATAAAATAAATAAGGTAATACCAATTCTTTTTTGTTCAAAGTCATCACCATCTATGAGCAATCTTATGGTTACCGTAAAGACCAGAAAGGGAATAGCCAATAAAGTCCATTTTAGAAACGCCTTCATATTTCAATTACTTTAGTTTTTTTTCGTGAAACGAATTATTGTTTTCTCGATTTGAAAGTAACTTGGCTACAATCACCAAAACACCCGAACCAAAGGAAATAAGAAAACCTCGATTTGTTTCCCTTGTAATTTCTTTGTGTTCCACAGGGAACAAAGTAACTAGGATCAGAATAAAGGAACTTAGGACTATACACAATCGAAGTTTTTTCATTTATTTAGAGTGTTTCGGGATTTTTAAAATTACAAAATTGACTGGTAAGGGGCTCTTGAAAAATCCGATTGTCAAATGGAAATTTAGAGACCTTTTTAATTTTTATTTTCTTGAAATCTGGATGAAAAGCATTGATCAAATAATTAAAATCACCAGGAACAACTGCAGACGGAACTTTTAAAATGCAATGCTTTTCAGATTCTATAAATTGATCTCCCAACTTCTGGCTAAATGAGACTGGAGGATGTTTATTCCATTCCTCGCCTAAATTTCCAAGGTCGAGTGCAATTGTTTTTACTTTTTCAGGGATTTCTATTTCCAGCATTACAAAATCCTTGGGTAGGTTAATGAGACTTAAATGAACTGCAACTTCTGCCATAGCCAAAGCTCGGCTTTCCGCGGTATAAACCATTTCCACACCTTTGGAATTCCAACGATTGCCGTACTTCGCAGCACCTTTTCCACTTAATTCTTTTGAATATTTCAACCTAGCCAATCTAAAAACGAGCAT
>CAKZNE010000216.1 GCA_937129395.1 uncultured Cryomorphaceae bacterium
GAGACTTTTTAACCATGACTTGCGGATTTAAGGCTTGCAGTGCGTGCCCATTTTCTCTTTAAACTAGAAGCTTCTTCTTAAGGAAATTCTGTTTCTTTATTTTCAAAAAAAAACAAATCAAGACCCTTTTAAAATCGAAGTGAAATCCGGTTTAAAATAATTTTCTCCTTTTAAAATCTTCCCATCCTCCCTATAGATAGGATTTCCATCAGCATCCAACTTACTCATATTGCTTCTTTGTATCTCTTCAAACACTTCTTCAATTTTATCTTGCAGGCCGTGTTTTAAAATTGTTCCGCACAGGATATACATCATATCGCCAAGAGCATCTGCTATCTCTACCAAATCTCCATTTTTTGCGGCTTCTAAATATTCATCGTTTTCTTCCTGCATTAGCTTATATCGCAGGTCTATTGTTGCGTCTGTGGCTTGGGCCAATGGCTTTTCTTCGTTTCCAATTCCAAAAACTTCATGGAATTTTGCAACATGGGCAATTTGTTTCTTCATGCTAGGTATCTTTGTAAAAATTTTCTTCAAATCTACTATGGAAAATATTACCACTGGGCATTGGATATTCGCAGGATTATTTACACTGGCATTTACCTCCTATCTTATTTGGAGCTATCGCAAAGACCTTGTTTTGCATAAAGTTCACTATAAAAAAACCTATTATATATCTGCCGGTATTGTAGTAACTCTTTTCCTTTTTTATCTTTTAAAACAGATGTTTAACTACTTTAAGGACAATCCGGCTTAAGCCAAAACTCCATTCTTAAATACTAGGCTTTCCCCTGTTTTACGCTTAATTTCAAAATCGGCTGGTTTTTCCAATTCCAGTTCCGTATTCTCCGAAATGCGACCTCCCTCCCATTCTGTTAAACCATATTGAAAGGACAAATCCCCTAAATCACTAAGTATATAGGTGCTTTCCAATTCCATAGTTTCAAAATTGGGCTTTTCCTGAACCATTAAACCTAAATCTACTTTTGATCCATTTTTCTCCAGTACACAGCCTCTAATTATTCCATCCAAAATTGTCTTTCCATTTTCTGGTATTGAAAAGTAAGGCCCAGTACCCATTTCCTCTAAAAACTCTTCATCTATAATATTTTCAAAGGCATGAATTAATATCAAAAAGTTCAATCGTCTCGCTTCATCCCGAAAAGGATCGTTTGGAAATGCCCCGGATTCCACCAAAACGCATGGCACTTCCTGACTGTGGAAAAACTCGCCTAAGGCTCTTGGATAATATTCATCACTGTATCGACCGGAATGACAAATACTCTCAGACTCTACCAACTCGGCTAAAGTGGCCACCATTTGCATACTTTTAAGTCTTGTGGGGCTAATACTTCTCTGCTCATCTGGCGAGGCCGATAAAAAGCTTATTGTTGCTGGGCATTTTGAATTTCCCACCGAGAAAAAATTTCTTTGATCATGAAGATTAAAAGCCCAATGCGGTTTAAAATCTTTGAATAGATCAATAAAATTATTCATTTCCAGGCTTTGCAATTGCAAAATATCCCTATTCATGTCAATTCCAGTAGCATTTCTCCGGCTAAATCTTTCTGCTCCATCTGGATTTAATAATGGGATAAAAAGCAGGGTACAATTCTCATAAATAGATTTTCGCAAAAACTGGTAGGTATCTCCATCATTCATTAAAAAATGCAATAGATCCACCACCGCCATTGTTGCTGTAGGTTCATTTCCATGCATTTGAGTCCAAATCATGATTTTTTTCGGGCCAATACCAAATTCAATTTTATGAAGGGGTCTTTTTTCTTCAGATTGACCAAAGCTTTCCATTTTAAAAAATGCAGAAGATTTAATCTTATCCAATTCCGGTATTAAATGCTCCAAACGAAGCCATCGATGTTGAAATGAAGATTGTCTATATAGCTGATAGTCGGGAGATTTGAATTTAGGGGCCATAAAAAAAGATGAGATTCTAAAGTAAACATTATTTAACGAAATCCATTGCATTTTTCATTAAGCTAAAAGCTATTTTTGAACGTACTTATTAAAATAAATATTTTGTCCATTCAAATTATGAAAAAGCTATTCTGCCTGTTACTACTAGGATCTTCCATTTTCTCACAAGCTCAATCCAAAAAACTAAAACCCCTAAAGGCTGGCCCTATGCTAGGTTATGTGGAAATGACTGAAACAGCAGTGTGGCTTCAAACTACCGAGCCTGCTGAAGTTTACGCCACCTATTTCGACCTAAAAGAACCCAAACAAATCTACTGGACAGACACATTAAGAACTCAGAAAATAAATGCAAATACCGGCAAATTGTATTTTACTTTTTTAAAACCTGGAACAACTTATAAATATGTATTGCATATCAATAAGGAAAGAGTATTTAGGGATCCAGAATATCAATTCACCACCCAAATAAATTGGCCTTACAGAATGGACCCACCCAATTTTACCATTGCCATGGGAAGTTGTGTTTATGTGAATGAAGCGGCAACAGATAGACCTGGAACTCCCTATGGTGGTGACTATTCCATTTTCGAAACCATAAGCAGTCAAAAACCAGATGCTATGCTTTGGTTGGGAGACAATACCTATTTACGTCCCACGGATTTGGGGAGTCGCAGTGGTTATTTACATCGTAATTCTCACACTAGATCATTGCCAGAAATGCAGGGGTTATTATCGTCTTGTGCGAATTATGCTATTTGGGATGACCATGATTTTGGTCCTAACGATGCCTCTGGTAGCTGGACTCATAAGGGAATTGCTTTGGAAAGTTTTAAAATGTTTTGGGCCAACCCTTCCTTTGGTTTTCCAGATTTACCTGGGACTATGAGCTATTTCACCTATGTAGATGCCGAATTTATTTTAATGGACAATCGTTACAACCGAACGGCCAATTTTGAAAAAGGAGAAAAACACATTTTTGGAGAAAAACAAGTTGAATATTTGATTGACATGCTTAAAAATTCCAAAGCACCTTTCAAGTTTGTAGTTAGTGGTGGTCAGTTTTTAAATACGGCGGAGGTTTATGAGAACCATATCAACTTCCCAGAAGAAAGGGCATTTATTCTTCAGCGCATTAAAGAAGAAAATATTAAAGGTGTTATTTTCCTTACTGGCGATCGACATCATTCGGAGGTGAATAAAATGGATCTTGGGGATGGGAATTGTATTTATGAGTTTACAACTTCCCCCTTAGTTTCATCTCCGAGTTCCAACAAAAATGAAAAAAATGAATACCAAGTTGAGGGCTCAGTTATCAGAGAAAGGAACTTTAGTACTATGAGTTTTTCTGGAAATTTTGGAAAAAGGAAACTCGAGCTAAATTATTACAATGCTGCCGGAAAATTACTATTTACATATTTTGTAAATCAATAAGATCATCTTTTTGTTTTCCAATTAGTTAAAACACCTTTTCTAAAGTTTTAAAAAGCATAAATTTTAAAAGAAAACTCATTTCGTTTTGCCATGGATTAATTTAGAATTACTTTTGTAAATACAACAAATTACAATTCTGATTTAATGAATGATATTGCCCTGAGAATTAGAGAACTAATAGAAAAAGAGAATTTAAGTAATAAAGAGTTTGCTCAGAAGCTTTCTATAAACCCCTCTATCATCAGCCATATACTTAGTGGGAGAAATAAAGTGAGTCTTCAGGTTGTAGAGCAGATTGTTAAGGTGTTTACAAATGTAAGTTTGGACTATTTACTACTAGGTAGTGGCTCTCTCTATAAGGGTATTACAAATGTAAATTATAATTCTAATTCCGAGCCCAAACAGAAAGTAATGGCTGAGGAGGAAAAGACCCTAAAAAAAGCCCCTCAAATTCCCATTGAAGCAAAGGAAAACAAGGAGAAAAAGATCCAGCCCAATATTTTAAATTCATCCGAAATTGATCAGGTAATTATTTTTTACAATGATGGATCAATAAAAGTTTACAAACCCTAAAAAATGAATCCCCCCTCTACCCTTTCTTTTTTAGTTAAGCTATAGTTTAAAAGGAATAGCTTTCTTACTTTTGAGCCTTTAAGAAAGATTGAACTATGAATAATCGCAATATTGCTCTTGTCCTTTTAATAGTATTAGCCATTAGCACTCGTTTAATACCTCATTACCCTAATTTCACAGCTGTAGGAGCTGCTGCAATTTTTGGTGGAGCTATGTTTAAAAACAGCTTTAAAGCTTTTCTTATTCCCATTGCCGCTTTATTCCTGAGTGATATTATTCTTAACAATATTGTTTATTCCGCTTATAAAACAAGCCCAGGTTTTCAATGGTTTACCGAAGGTTTTGTATTTATGTATGTTGGATTTACCCTTAGTGTATTAATTGGAAGATTGAATATAAAAAGTTTCAAAGTTCTTCCTATTCTAGGCTCTGTTGTCTTATCTACCCTGGCTTTCTTCCTAATTAGCAATTTGGGATCTTGGTTATCCAACCCTATGTATGCTAAAACTTTTTCTGGTTTGATGTTGGCCTATGAGAATGGAATTCCATATATCTTAAATGAATTGAAATCCACCGCATTATACAGTTCTGTATTATTCGGAGGAGCTTATATTTTATCTGTTGCTGGATTTAAACTTATCCCCCAGCGTGCCTCTTAGTATTTGGGAAAAAGAATCTTTTTATTTTCAATCTGATGTTTTACTAGTTGGAGCTGGGCTTACTGGACTCCTAAGCGCTATTTTTTTAAAACAGAAGTCCCCTTCAAGTATTGTTCGGATTATTGAAAAAGGAATTTATCCTAATGGCGCCTCAGTAAAGAATGCTGGCTTTGCCTGTTTTGGGAGCGTTTCCGAAATATTAGATGATTTAGAATCCGAAGGCGAAGACAAGGCCTACTCCAGAGTAATAAAGAGATATAAGGGCTTAGAACTTCTGCAAAAAGTAATTTCCCCATCTTTATTTGACTGGCAAACAAACGGAGCTTATGAAATATTCACAGCCCCAGAAAAGGATTTGCAATCCAAATGTTTTGATGCTATCGATTCCATTAATTCCCAACTAAAACCCTCTTTTGGTCCTGAATTATTTGTAAAAAACTCCACTAATTTTTCAATGTCTTGTTTGCCAGAATCCATATTCACTGCAAAGGAAGCCTCTATAAACACTGGAAAATTGATTAAATCCCTTTTAAGCAAAGCGCGCGAATTAGGGGTGGAAATAAATTTAGGTACCGAATTGTTGGATTATCAAAAATCGGGTGACCAGTGGATCATTACAAGCACCCAAGGAAGTTTTAAAACACAAAAACTGGTATTCGCTACAAATGGTTTTAGTAAGCAATATTTGGATTTGAATATTGAACCTGGACGTGGACAAGTTTTGCTTACCTCCCCTATCCCCAGTTTAAAACTTTTAGGAAATTACCATCTTCATAAGGGGTATTTCTACTTCCGAAATTTTAATGGGAGAGTGCTGTTGGGAGGCGGTAGACACCTAGAACGAGAAAGGGAAAATACTTTAGACCAAAACACTACAGAGTCTATGCAAGAGGTATTGGAAAACCTATTAAAGAATACCATATTGCCCAATGTAGGTTTTAAAATTTCGGAACGTTGGGCGGGTACTATGGCCTTTGGTCCAAATAACGAAAAGGAAATAATCAATAAGGACATGGGTAATGGCCTTTTTGTAACTGCACGTTTTGGGGGGATGGGCTTGGCTTTAAGCTCGTATGAAGCTGAAATTATGGCTCTTAAAATCCTTTCGGCCTAGATAATTATTTTTGCTTCTGGGTTTAACCCACAAAAAAAATCCCTAGCCACATTTTCTAAAATGAAATCTAGGGATTTAAAATATTTAACTCAGGAATCTACCTATTGCTTTGGAAGGCGAAGCATTTTGGATTTATACCAGCTGGAAAATTATGCATTGCAGTTCCATCCTTATCAAACCTTGTAACCGTACCTTCATTTGGTTCATTAAGTTTATCAGCAACATAAATTTCATCATGAATAAGATCTACTCCTAAACCATTAAAGGCACCAGGGATGAAGATTGTTTCCTTATCAATAGTGTCTGAAGTAAGATGTAATTTGATATTTGCAGACTGGTAATTGTCCATATAATAAAGCACATCACCAGCTTTGTTAATAGCCAATTGCTCAGGGCGTCTTGAAATATCTGCAAAAAGGATAGTATCCAATACCCATAGAGAGTCTGGATTAATACTTCTTAAATCGCCAGCAATGGACAAAGATGGCATATCCGTATTTTCAACACCCCCACTTAAAACCCAAAGTCTATTTTCCGCATCCAACTGCAAACTGTTTGGGTTTCTCCCCACTTCAATGTTCGCAATAAGGGTATCCGCTATCATATCATACACCGAAACCGTACTATCATTCTTTAAGGCCCCATTGTCTACACCACCTTTATTGGCAATAAAAACCCAATTGTTATAGACCAACATATTTTCCGGTCCAAAACCAGTTGGTAATACAGGTCCAACTTTTTTGTTATTCATATTCAAAACGCGAATACCCTTATCTACCCAATCACTGATGTAGTATCGAGATGGACCGACTTTAACAATATGACGGGGACTTCCGAAGCCTTCAAATTTGGCCTCAATAAGACGCGTATCCGTATTAATGACGTAAACAACTGCATCTGCAGCGGAAACAATAAACAACCAATTTCCATCCAGCATAATACTTACTAAAGAAGCTCCGGAATTGGACTGATTGGCTTTTTGAAAAATATTATGTTCTACTGTACTTGCTCCAGGGGAATAATTTGAAAGGGTCCCTATTCCACTTGGGAATAATCCTTCATTTCCAATATAAACAGACTTTGTTGCTAATGGTTCTATTGGTTCTGGTGGATCATCTTTACATCCAACTAAAAATATAGAAGCACTGAGGATAGAAAAAAATAGGTATTTCTTCATAGTTTAAAATCTTAATCGCTAATATTCCTTTTTGGTTCCTATTTCCAAATAATCACCAAACGTGTTTAGCAGCCGATTTAATATAGTTCCGAAAGATAAAAATAATGAGGCTTTAATTGAAATAGGAATGAGTAAACCAAAAAAAACTTATTAGCAGATTTAATTAACAATCAGATATTTTAGGCTTGTAATAATTCTTGAGCATTTTTTAAGGCAGCATCAGAAATTGTTTCTCCGCTTAAAAGCCTTGCTAGTTCTTGAATTCTCTGATTTTCCTCCAATTCGTAAATGAGTGTTTTAGTCGAATTTTTATCGGCCTTTTTCTCTACCTTATAATGATGAAGTCCCTTGGAAGCGATCTGGGGTAAATGAGAAATCGCAATGACTTGCATTTCATTTCCCATGTTTTTAAGAATCTCTGCAATTCTTCCGGCCGTTTCTCCGGAGACACCCGTATCAATTTCATCAAAAATAATGGCTGGTAAATTTTGAGTGCTCGCCAAAATGGCTTTTAAGGCTAACATAACTCTGCTTAACTCTCCACCTGAAGCTACTTTTGAAAGTTTGCCAACGGCTACCCCAGGGTTCGCGCTAAACAAAAACTGTATTTCATCATTTCCTTTTTCGGTAAAATGATCGGACTTTAATAATTCAATTTCAAATTGAGCTTGATTGAAGTTTAGGTCCATTAAAATTTTACAAATCTGTTTTTCCAATTTTGGAACCACCTTCATTCGACTGTTGTGCAGATCCAAGGCTTTAGCATTTAAAACTTCTTTAGACTCTCCAATTTTTAAATCCAAATCAGCTAGTTTTTCTTCAAGACCAAATGCATTTTGAATTCTTGTATCCAAGGAATCTCGCATTTCAATAAGTCCAGCTACATCTTGCACTTGATGTTTTCTTTGAAGGGAAATTAAAAGACTTAATCTTGAATCTAATTTATCCAATTCTCCCGGTTCAACTTCAACACTAGAAAGCTTTTCCTTTAATTCTCCGTTTACATCATCCAGTTCAATCCTACAACTAACAAGCCTTTCGAGAATTCCTTTAAAGTCTCCATCGTATTTTTCCAGATTTTCAATGGATTGTTCCAATTTCCCTAGACTTTGAAGAATTGAAATATCATCTTCCTCTAATAGGTTAACCGATTCAGCCAAATTGCCTTGAATTTCAGAGGCGTTTTCGGCAAACTGAAGGTTTTTTTCCAAAAGCTCCTGTTCGTTTTCTTTTAATTGATATCTATATTTTATATTTTTAGCGTTGTTTAAAGCAATGGTTTTAAAAGTAAAAGAGATATTGTTTTCATTTGGTTTTAAAACAAGATTTGTTGAATTTGAAATTGCTCTTTTTGTATAGTTTACGAGAATGTTTTCAAAATAGATATCGTTTTTTTCTTCTTTCTTAGG
>CAKZNE010000217.1 GCA_937129395.1 uncultured Cryomorphaceae bacterium
ATAAATGCCTTCCGCTTCATTTAGCAAACCGCCTCTCTTGTGTATTTCGGCACTTGTAAATAAATAGTCCCAATTATCGGAATCTAAATCCAATGCCTTATTAATATTGAAAATAGCTTCACTAAATTCTTTGCTTTCATCATTTAATAAGGCCAATTCATAAAATGCTTCGTCCAGATCTGGATCTTCCTGACTGGCTTTGGTGAAATAAGATTGTGCTTTTTTGTCCTTATGCATTTTTAAGAAACAAAGGCCCATTTTATAATAGGAGAATCCAGTTGGGCCATCAAATTCAAAGCTTGCTTCATAAGTTTCCGAAGCTTCTTGGTATCGATAGGTTCTTTCTAAAATTCTGGCTTTTTCGTAATAGGCGGCAATGAAAGTTTCATCAATTAAAATGGAATAATCAACACAACGGATTGCCTCATCATACTCCTGCTTTTTTGCGTGTAAGATTCCAAGGTGGTACCAAGCAATCTCCGAATAGGGGTTTAGGTCTATAAATTTTTTAAAATAAATAATTCCCTCTTTGGTTTTTTCAAGGAGGTCATAACAAAGAGCCGTATTGTAAACTGCGATTTCATCTTCAGCATTAATTTCCAAGGTTAGCTTTAAGAACTTCAATGCCAGTTCAAAATTCCCTAAAAGTTGATATTCAATAGCAATCATTGGCCAAACATCCTCTGGAAATTCTGCGTGATTTAAGGCTTGCTTATAAAATTGAATGGCTTTTTGATGGTTGCCTTTTTTGGAATTGATAGCAGCACGGGCCATAAATAAATCTTGGCTTCCCGGGCTTATAGATTCTAATTTGGCAATTTCTTCTTCTGCTTGTACGATTTGATCTGTTGCTGTATAATATTGAGCCTTTCTTACGGTAAATGAACTACTAGTTGGATGTTGATCATTACCCATTTCTACAACCTTTAGAGCATCATCCACTCTTCCAGTTTCAAAATAATAATCAGAAAGCGCCTCAAATTCGTCCACATCAAAGAACAGCATAGAATTGTTCTTTACCATGTTTTCAAATCTCTTTATCAAAGGATTCAGGTTTACAAAACCTTCTTCTTCAAGCATATTTAACCGTGATTGATTACCTAAATGTATTCATTTTACTAACGTACAATTTTAAAGCCACGCTGGGTTTTTGCACCAATTTATTAACAGAATAAAAAGCCCTTTGTATATAGCGCTCAGGCAGAGTGGTTTATTATATTTGCAATTACAAGCACTAATAATCATTATGACATTAATAAAATCCATTTCGGGAATACGTGGAACAATTGGCGGAGAAACAGGTGACAACCTGACACCGATTGACGCAGTGAAATTTGCCGCAGCCTACGGACAATGGTTGAAAAATCAGAGTAATAAAAATAAGCTTACTGTAGTAATAGGAAGAGACGCACGTCCTTCTGGCGCTATGATTCAAGCATTGGTTCAAAACACCTTATCGGGTTTGGGGATTGATGTAATTGACCTGGGATTGTCTACTACACCAACGGTAGAAATGGCCGTGGTTTTTGAAAAGGCCGATGGAGGAATAATACTTACTGCATCGCATAATCCAGTCCAATGGAATGCCTTAAAACTATTAAATGAAAAAGGAGAATTCCTGAATGGGGAGAATGGTAAGAAAATTTTAGAGATCGCCGAAAATGACGATTATATTTTTTCTGAAGTTGCCGATTTGGGAAAAGTAATTCCTAAAGAGGGATTAATAGAAAAACATGTTGAAGCTGTTTTGGCTCTTCCTTATGTTGATGTAGAAGCAATTAAAAAAGCAAATCTCAAAGTAGCCGTAGATGCCGTAAATTCTACTGGTGGAATTGCCATTCCGATTTTATTGGAAAGATTAGGGGTGAGCCAGCCTGAACTTTTGTACTGCGAACCAAATGGACAGTTCCCTCATAATCCAGAACCCCTAAAAGAACATTTAGGAGATATCATGTCATTGATGAAGGAAAAGTCCTGCGACCTTGGGGTTGTTGTGGATCCAGATGTAGATCGTTTGGCCTTGATTTCTGAGAATGGGGAAATGTTTGGAGAAGAATATACTCTTGTAATTTGTGCCGACTACCTTTTAGGGAAATTAAATGGCCCAGTGGTGAGTAATTTATCCAGTAGCAGAGCCTTAAGAGATTTGGCAAATGCGAAAGGCTACGAATATTTTGCCAGCGCCGTTGGTGAAGTAAATGTGGTGGATAAAATGAAAGAGAAAGGGGCCGTTTTAGGTGGAGAAGGAAATGGCGGAATTATTTTACCAGATTTACATTATGGCAGAGACTCCTTGGTAGGGATTGCATTAGTTCTATCTCATTTGGCTACAAGCGGTAAAAAAATGAGTGAATTAAGAGCTTCCTATCCAGAGTATTATATGGCCAAAAACAAAATCCAACTCGAAGTAGGAATGGACGTTGACGCCTTGTTAGAAAACGTAAAAAACAAATACAAAAATGAAGATATTAGCACCATTGACGGTGTGAAAATCGATTTTGCCGAGGAATGGGTTCACCTCAGAAAATCTAATACCGAACCTATTATTCGAGTTTATACAGAAGCTTCTAGTCAGGCCCGTGCTATAGAATTAGGAGAAAATTTTGTTGACGAATTACAATTAATGGCTACAATCTAATCGAAATATGCAAAAACCCCTTAGCAAGTCAGTTGAAATGGAAAATTTAGAAGACTATTTTGCCCCATTTCGAAATAATATCGTTGGTAACAATAAGTCCTTTACGGATGCCTACGGTACTAAAAAAGTTATTTATGCTGACTGGATTGCGAGCGGCAGATTGTATGAACCGATGGAGAAAGCTCTGGTGGAAAAGTTAGGTCCCTTTATTTCCAATCCACATTCTTATTCCAGTTATACTGGGCAGCAAGTGACTCACGCTTATGCTGAGGCCAGAAATATTATTCGTAAGCATGTAAATGCAAATGCTGATGACTGTTTGGTGACTACGGGTTCGGGTATGACTGGAGCACTTATGCGTTTCCAAGAAATGATCGGTTTAAAAACTGAAAAAGGAGTTGAAGGTCCAGAAAAACCAGTGGTGTTTATCACTCACATGGAGCATCATTCCAACCAAGTATCTTGGATGGAAACCAATGCGGATGTGATTGTTTTACCAGCAAATGAGGACTTATTGGTTAATCCAAAATATTTGGAAGTTGAGCTGAAAAAATATGCGGATCGCAAGGTGAAAATTGGTGCTTTTACTGCTTGCTCCAATGTTACTGGAATAATTACTCCTTATTATGAGTTGGCAGAAATTATGCACAATCACGGAGGGATTTGTATTGTAGATTTTGCAGCCTCTGCGCCTTATGTGGATATGGATATGCATCCTGAAAATCCAAAACAAAAACTTGATGCCATTTGTTTTTCACCTCATAAATTTTTGGGCGGCCCAGGGGCTTGTGGTATTTTGGTTTTTGATAAAAGCCTTCATTGTGGTAGACCTTGTGTGCCTGGAGGGGGTAATGTAAAATGGACTGACCCTTGGGGGGAATTTGGTTATACATCGGATATTGAAGCCCAAGAGGATGGAGGTACCCCAGGTTTTTTACAGGCTATTAGGGCGGCAATGGCTATTAAGGTAAAGGATCAAATGACGGTTGAGTTAATGCATGAAAGAGAACATACTCTTTTAAAAAGATGCTTTGCCGAATTTGAAGCAATTGAAGGTGTGAGTATTGTTGGAGGTTCGAATACAGAAATTCCAAGAATAGGCGCGGTTGCTTTTAATATTGAAGGTTTACATTATAATTTGGTCGTACGATTACTGAACGATTATTTTGGAGTACAAGCCCGTGGTGGTTGGTCTTGTGCCAGTACTTATTGTCATTTTCTTTTTGATATTAATCAAGAATCCTCCAATGAATTAACAAGCCGAATCAATGCAAACGACTCTACAGGAAAACCAGGCTGGGTTCGAATTTCAGTTCATCCTACTATGACAGATGCGGAATTAACGGAAGTGATTAGGGGGGTAAAGGCTTTGAGTGATAATAAATCAAAATATGCTGAAGACTATTATTTTGAGCCCAGCAATAATGAGTATTACCCAAAAGACGATAGTAAATTATTAAAAGTGGATACATCCGTATTCTTTGATTTCTAATAAAAATGGAAGGCTTAATTTATCTGGATTATGCAGCCACAACCCCTTTGCGAAAGGAGGTGAAGGAACACATGATAGAATTATTGGATGGCCCCTTTGGAAATCCTTCATCTACACACCAATTTGGACGAAAGTCGAGAAAAATAGTTGAAGAATGTAGAAAGTTTATTGCTTCAAATTTTAATTGTTCCACCTCCGAAATAGTTTTTACCTCTGGAGGAACTGAAGCAGATAATGCCGCTTTGATAATGGCTGTTCGAGATTTGGGTGTGACAAGAATTGTGACATCCCGGATTGAACACCACGCCATTTTACATTCAGCGGAAGCTTTAAAAAGGAATTACAATATTGATGTAGAGTTTGTAAATCTAGTGGAGAATGGTAGCCCAGATCTAGATGATTTGGAGAGAATTCTTGAATCCGAGCAAAAGACTCTGGTTACTTTAATGCACGCGAATAATGAGATCGGAAATATATTAGATCTCAAGAAAGTCTCGGAACTTTGTAAAAACAATGAGGCCTATTTTCACTCGGATACTGTTCAAACAATTGGTCAGCTAAGCATTGATTTATCCAAGGTTCATATTGATTTCCTAAGTGCCTCTGCCCATAAATTTTACGGTCCAAAAGGGGTTGGATTTCTATATGTTAATAATACTGTGAAAGCCGGTTCCTTTATAGCTGGTGGAGCCCAAGAACGGAATATGAGAGGCGGCACAGAAAATATTCTTGGGATTGGAGCTATGCATAAAGCTCTAGAACTTAAAGTCCTAAAGTATGATCAAGAAAATGAGCATATTAAATCCATTAAAATCTACTTAATGGATCAATTGAAAGAAAATTTTGGCGATCAAGTTTTTTTCAATGGTGGGAGTGGAGATTTGGACATTAGTCTGAATAAAATACTGAGCGTAAGTTTTCCGAAATTGAAAAATGATATGCTACTTTTTACTTTGGATTTAAACGGAATTGCC
>CAKZNE010000218.1 GCA_937129395.1 uncultured Cryomorphaceae bacterium
CAAGACTACCAAAATGCCCTAAGTCGATTAGAGCAAATTTTTGATGCAAAACCAGAAACGCCAAAAGGGGACGAATTGGAAATTTTGTCCATTGTTATAGATAATTATGAAAATGAAAGGTTTCCAATTGGAATGCCTGATCCCATATCTGCAATAAACTTTAGAATGGATCAAATGGGCCTCAAACAAAAAGACCTTGTTGAAATGATTGGCTTCAAAAATCGAGTTAGCGAAATAATGAACAAAAAGCGAAAATTAACTTTAGAAATGATACGAAAACTTCATTCCAGCCTCCATATTCCCACAGAAATCTTAATCCAAGATTACTAATTTTAAAAGTATATTTGGGAAAAGCATTTTGAAAAATTAGCCAAAACACCCAATGATCAACCAAAGCCAATTCTACCAAGAATCCGGAAAAATAAACCCATTAAAACAAAGCCTTACTTATACTCTTTGCCTTGGACTTGCCCTCGTTTTAGGATATATTTATTCGGTAATAACAGCTGTCATACCATTAATTTACCTCAGCATTTTAATTAGTGTAGGTCTTGGTTTTGGTATGGGATTTATTTGCAAAGCACTTTTTCGATTTAATCATAATAGAAGCAAAAGAAGTAGAGTAATTCTCGCTGTTATTTTTGGGCTTATGGTCAACTATTTTCAATGGACCGTTTATATCCTTTGGGCTTTTGACGGAGAAATACCAGCAGTAGATTTATACCTAGAAAATATCCATTGGATAATAGACCCTCAAAACTTTTTGGACGCTATTGTTACCATTAACACGCATGGACTTTGGGAAATATCAGGGATACAGGTGAAGGGCTTTGGATTAACTACTATTTGGATTTTTGAGTTTTTGATAATTATGGCCGGTCCCATTCTGGCTGTTTTACAAACTACTATTTACCCCTATTCTGAACTTCAACAAAAATGGTATCCTAAATTCACCTTGTTTAATGATTTCGAATCCTTTTCAGGAAGCAGTCAACTAATCACCGACCTTAAATCGGACCCTTTAAAAACTATTGAAGATTTAGGTTTAGGTATAGGGACCCGTCACGTTAAAATCCATGTTTATTATCTTAAAGGAGAAAACAAACAGTATATAACATTTAAGAAAATTTCAATTCAATACGAACGAGATGGAAAAAGTAAAGAGACTAGTGATATGATAGTCAACAACTTCACCATTAGCAATTTGGTCGCAGAACAGATACTTGAGAAGTATGAAAATAATCGAGAGGGGATGAATGTTATTTAATTTTTCAAGATTATGAAATTACCCACAATCCTTTTGACATTGTTGTTGGTGTCTTGTTCACCTCCAATCCATACAGAGAATCTAAAAAAAGATCAAACAAGAAAGTCATTATCAAGTTCGATAAAGGCTCTGATAAAAAAATATCCTGACTATCCAATTCAAACAAGTTTAAACGCAGATACTTCTCTTTCTTCGGTTTATAGAATTATTAGCAGCCATTTTTACCCAAGATTGGATAGTTTAACTTTTGAACTAAGGGAATTTACTCCTTGCGGTGGTTGTTGGAGTTTCCAATTTATCAATATTTACAATGGATCAAATCAGTGTTTAATTCCCTTAATTGACGAATATTTCTATTGGCTTGCTTCTCAAAAAACAGTTCTCGATTCAGATAGTCTGGAAAACTTATTCTCCTTTGAAAAGGAAATCAACAACGCATTAAAAAAGTTAAATTTCAGGTCCCACTATCAATATGATCACACTGAAAAATTCCTGGAAATAATAATGAATATTAAAGGCTATTCTAGGATTTCGTTTTGGGATTTACCAAAATTAAAACTTTTTACTAAGGATTATATAGAAGAAAGCAACATGTTCAATTCGAATTGCAAATTGAAATTCAAACAAAACTTAATGACCATAGAAGAAGAACTTATGAAGCCTAATATAAGGATATACAATTCCAATTTCACTACATACCTAATCAGGTTAAAAGGAGAAGACATTCATCTTCAAGCCTTAAATTTTGAGTGTAATAGCCGGTTTCTTTTTTAAATCTAACTGGATAAGTATTTTATTAAAATAGTGGTAAAAAAACGACCCATTATTCCCCATCCCAAAACATCCAGTCCGTTTATTCTAATTATATTTCCACCTTAGTACACTATACCTTTAAAATTAGTATTAATCTCAGGGTTAAACTCTAAGCATTTCTTTCGATGAAGATTCTTTTTATTGCTCGAAAAAGCCTTTATTCTCAAGCCGGTGGGGACAGTCTTCAAATAAAGGAAACTGCCGCTTACCTTGGTTTGCTTGGATATGAAATCACGATTTCCACTTCCAAAAAGGAAGACCCTAAGGATTATGATATTTTGCATTTTTTCAACCTCATCCGCCCTGCTCAGTTTCTTTATTATCTTCAGTTTAATAAACCAATTGTGCTTACAAGTATTTATGTGGATTATTCGGAATACGAGTCGAAAAAGGGTGGTTTGGCCAGGCGATTAATTTTAAAAACCTTCGGGAAGTTTGGATTGGAATATTTCAAAACCCTTGGAAGATGGATAAACAAAACCGATAACTATCCTAGTTTATCTTATTTGCTAAATGGACAGAAATCCAGCATCCGAAAAATACTAAAGCAAACCAAAACGCTTATTGTTGCATCCCAACAAGAGGGGGATTTAATTAGCAAAGATTTTGGTTTTAAACCGAGCCTTGCCAAAATCTCCTTAGGCTCCGAACACTTTAAAACTGTTGATTACTGCCAAACTAGAAATGGAATTGCTTGCATTGCTAGAATTGAAGGTTTAAAGAATCAACTTCAACTAATAAAAGCCATGTTGGAAGGCGAGGATAAACTTCAAATTATTGGTCAGGCTGCTGCGAACCAGCCTTTTTATTTGGAAGAATGCAAAAAAGTTGCTGTTGAAAATGTAGAATTTACAGGTCAAATAGAACCGGATGAAATTGCCGAAATCCTTTCCCAAACCCAGGTTCATGCTATGGTTAGTTATTATGAAACAACTGGACTTTCTACTATTGAAGCCTTAAAATCTGGTTGTCAAGTTGTGATTTCTGAAAAAGGGGGGCAAAAGGAAATTTTTGGGGATCATGCTTTTTATGCGGATCCGGAAAATTTGGACTCCATTAGAAATGCCATTTCCCAAGCGAAGGCTGCAAAACTTTCACACAAGGAATGGGTGATGAAAACTTTTAGTTGGGAGAAGTCGGCCAAAGAAATTTCTGATATTTACCTACGAATTAGAAAAGAAAAATGAAAATAGGCATTATCGGTTCCAGGGGTATTCCAAACTACTACGGTGGTTTTGAGGAATGTGCCCAACAAATTGGCACCCGGCTTGTAAAAAGTGGCCATGAAGTTTTTGTCTATAATTCCCATAATCACCCCTATTCTGAAAAAGAATTTGAGGGAGTACAAATTATCCATAAATACGATCCTGAAGACCGTTTTGGCACTTTTGGTCAGTTTATTTACGACCTAAATTCCATAGTAGATGCCCGCTGGAGGAAGTTTGATGTAATCATTATTCTCGGTTATACAAGCAGCAGTATTTGGTGGTGGCTTTATCCTAAAAAAAGTATTATTCTCAATAATATGGATGGGATTGAGTGGAAGCGAAACAAATATTCCGATCGTGTAAAATGGTTTTTGAAAAAGGCCGAAAAATGGGCGGCACATAATTGCCATGTAATGATTGCCGATGCGATTGCCATCCAAAATTATCTGAATGACAAATACAAAAGAGGTGCGGTTTTCATTCCTTATGGAGCACAAGCCTTTAAAGATCCAGATGCGGAAATATTAAAAAAATACAATGTGGAACCCTATGCCTATAATTTAATTATTGCACGCTTGGAACCTGAGAATAATATTGAGATTATCCTTTCTGGAGTTCAAAAAAGTGAAACGGAACGAATTACTTTGGTAATTGGAAACCATGAAACCCATTACGGAGAATATCTCAAAGAAAATTTTAAGGATAGTAGAATTCGATTTGTAAAAGCTTCTTATAATAAAGAGGTGGTAGACAATTTAAGATACCATTCTCATATCTATTTCCACGGACATTCTGTTGGCGGAACCAACCCATCTTTATTGGAGGCCATGGCTTGCAAAAGCGTTATTTGTGCCCACGATAACAAATACAATCGTGAGGTTTTGGGCGATAATGGCAATTACTTTATGGATATGAATGATGTAGCTACCAGCATTGATTATTTAGATCGCAACAGCTCAGTTCAGAAAGAAAAAATTAAGAACAATTTGGAGCGACTAAAAAATGAATACAACTGGGATATTGTGAGTGAGCAGTATGAAGTGGTAATGCAACAAACTCGTCTTTAGTTATTTCTTAAAAAGCAGGTTTCTTATTGTGATAAGCATAATTTTAAGATCCAATAAAACCGACCAATTCTCAATATAATAGACATCGTTTTTTACCCTTCCTTCAATATCTGAGATATTTTTCACCTCCCCACGGTAACCATTTATTTGAGCCAAACCCGAAATACCAGGTTTCACAAAATGCCGCACCATATAGCGATCAATCACATTTTTGTATTCGTGGGTATGGGCAAGCATATGCGGACGAGGGCCACAAATAGACATATCGCCTTTTAGAACATTAAAAAATTGAGGCAATTCATCTAAACTAAAATCTCTGATAAATTTTCCAAAACCAGTGAGCCTTCTATCATTTTCCACTGCCTGAGTTTTATCGGCTTGAGGATTGGGTTTCATACTTCGGAATTTGTAAATATGAAAATCATCATCAGCCAAACCTGTCCTTTTTTGCTTGAAAAATATTGGGCCTTTACCCGTCATTCTCACCCCCAAAGCCAAAAGTGGAAAAAGCCATGGGAATATTAAAATTAGTACCAACAGGGAAATTAAAATATCAATAAACCTTTTTAAATATCGATTATGAACATATTCCAAAGGTTCTTTACGCTGCATTAAAACGGGAACATCATTGTAATAATCAATCTGGATTCCTTGGGTGTATAAACTTCCAAAGTCGGGGATCATTCGGAAACGGATTAAATTTTCATCCGACCAATGATACCAATTCATCAATCTATCGCCTGGACTGGCATAAGCGGCATAAATCTCGTCAACTTCAAGCTTTTGAAAATCCTTTTTAAAGTCCTCTTCTTTTCCAGAAACTTTCATTCCATCAATGGCTTGATCTGCGTAATAACCCACTATTTTAAGTCCATATTCTGGATGTTGCTCCAAGCCTTCTGCAAAGCGTTTCAGTCCTAATCCATCTCCGATTAAAACCACATTTCTGAAATTCAATCCCTTTTTGCGGTAGCCTTTTAAAATCCTTAAAAACAAAAACCTCCAAGGCAAAACGCTCATTAAAAAGCAAGCGTAGAAGCAAATTAGAAAAAGCCTAGAAAACTCATCCCGCTTGGTGATAAATAGCAATAAGAGGAAAAGGAAAATATGTAGGAAATAAGCATTAAGAACCTTAGATGTTGCTTTCCTTGGCTCCAAACTCATTTTTATTTCATGGGTTCTAAAAGCCAAAATTAGGAGCAACCAAGAAACATTGAAAAATGCCAATAACTGAATGTAATAATCGTAATAATCAGTTTCTAAAATATTGAATTCGTCAATTTGCAAGCTTTGGGCTAGCAAGGATCTTAATCCCCATGCTAAGAGAAAGCAAAGGTTTAAAATCACCAGGTCGCCGACGATAATTATAAACTGAAAAAATTTCGCGTAGCGACTTTGCATTAATCGATATTTAGTTCAAAGGTAGCATTCACCACCCTTTTCTGAAAATCGGACCATTGTTCTTTATTTTCCCCAATGTAATTGTCCAAAACTATTTTACCATCGGGCTTTTTATACCACCCTTGAAGGGAGGTTCTTGCGACCTTTTTTAGTTTCCAATTGTAATCGAATAGGGCTGAAAAATAATTTGGCAAAGTTTCTTCGTTAAAATCTCTAAGGCTTCCCAACATATTGAAGGCATTGATCCGCGTCATGAAATCATATTCATCCGAGGTTCTGTCTCTTAATTTGGCTAAGGCCGAAGGAGAACCAAAAATACTTGCTTGAACAACCAACAAATGCAATTCTACCTCCCTTCCGGGAATTCCTGGTTCTTTGCTATAATCTAAGTTCTCCAACCATGAATTATTTTCGGCATCCTTCCAATCTACCGAAGCCATCAAGGCATCTTTTCGCAGAACATAAGATTGTCCATTTAAATAATCCTTTGCCAAGGCCCTTAATTCATTATTCGCGCCCCTTATTAAGGTAATGGCCGTTTTTTGCAATTGTACATCACCAGATTGAAGGGCTATTTTATAAAATGAAATAATTTTTTCCTCACTTTGCTCAATGCTAAGAAGTTGCCATAATGCTTCACCACGTATGGAATGAAATTCATTTGCATCGGATAATACACTTTGTAAAAAGCCAATTTTTTCAGGATTCTCCAATTTCTCCATTGACAGAATAGCCGAATATTTATCCAAAACCTTTGTGCTATTTTCATATTGAAGCTTTAATATTTCAAAAGGTTTCTCCTCTTCTACCTTGGCCAAAATGGACATGTTTGGGTTCACCAACCAATATTTTATTTTCTTTCCCTCTTTAAAAAGAACACTTTCTACATGTGGATTTTTACCAATATTAATAAAACTGTCTTCCGAACTTTCATCTTCAAAAAAGATCATCACGGGCAAAGAATAATCAGCAAAACTTTGCAGACTTCCAGCCACAGGTTGAATTTCAAAAAACAAACTATCGCCAGCCAAATAACTTTTTACTTTTAATTCCGGTTCTCCATCTCCGAAAACCCACATATCCAAAAAGGAATCTGCCCCTTCCCCTACAATTTCTTTTATGGAATTATTTAAATCATCGGTTTCCACAATTCCATAAGCATGTGTTTTTAAATAATGTTGAATCACTTTCCGATACAAATCATCCCCGAGATTTTGATGCAACATATAAAGTACCCAAGCCCCTTTTTGGTAAAACCTAAAAGTTCCGGCCTTCGGATGTGCCAATGGAAAATCATCTGCCTTGGAAGCCGAAAAAACCAACTCTGCTTCTTTATACCTCATCCAGTCAAAATAGTCACTTCCATAGAGCATTTCTTCGGATAACCATTGGTAATAAGTCGCAAAACCTTCATGCAGCCAATGATGCTCACTATTTGCAGCCGTTACCATATTACCAAACCATTGGTGGGCCAGTTCATGGGCATTTACATAGGTGTAATTCCTATCGTTTTTGGCAATACTGTCCACTAAAAAGAAATCTCCAAAAATAGTAGCCGTCGTATTCTCCATTCCCCCATGTCTAAAATCCTGAACAGGAACTTGGCTATAGGATTGCCAAGGGTAGGGAATGCCAATATGATCTTCTAAAAAATTAAAAATCCTTTCATTTCCATAATAATATTGGGGGTAATCATCCGCCCTATCCGCATAATAATATTGACGAAGTGGAATTTTACTTTCGCTCTCCGTATCCTTGAATTCGTATTCCCCAACTGCCAACATTATTAAATAACTCGAATGGGGTTTGCTGATTTTATAATGCCAATGGCTTAATCCTTCCTCTTCCGTTTTGCTGACTAAAGTACCGTTGGAAACCACCGAATAGCGTGAGTCAAAAGCCAGTTTTATTTCACTAATAATTTTATCTTTTTGATCGTCTTTATGAGGAATCCAATGTCTATGATCTATCCCTTGGCCTTGAGTCCAAATTTGTTTTTTTCTCTTCTTTGTGCCCCAACCTATAAAGTATATACCCTTTCTAGGCTGACAACTATATTCAATAAAAATGGAATTATTTTCGGAGAGTTTTGCCTTCTTCATCGAAAGCCAAATACCCTTTTTAGAGACCCTATATTTTACTCTTTTTGAGTTTAATCTCACTTTTAAAAAAGCCATATTCACCCCATTTAGGAAAATGGAATCTACTTTTGCTTTATAATTGAATTGCAAGTCGACCTCCCCATGAACTGTTTGCGTTTCTGGGATTAGTTCTACATCTAATTTTAGGTGGGTAAAATCCACACTATCAATTCCTTGCGAAAAGCTAGAAAAGCTAAGTCCTAATAGAAGGGATAAAATGAAGTATTTTGTACTATTGAACATTAATAAAAATTTGGTTGAGCCAAAATAACAACATATTACAAACCCCCATTGAATATCTTAAAGGAGTAGGTCCATCAAAAGCTGAATTATTAAAAAAGGAGCTGGAAATATTCACTTATGGAAACTTGCTTCACCTTTTTCCATTTAGGTATGTAGACCGAAGTAAGTTCTACAAAATCTCAGAAATAAATTCGGCAGAAACCGATGTTCAGATAATTGGAAAAATCACCTCCTTTGCTGAAGTAGCCGGAAAAGGAAGAAACAAAAGACTAACAGCAAAATTTCAAGATGAAACGGGAACTGTGGACTTGGTTTGGTTTCAAGGCGCCAGGTGGGTAAAGGCATCTTTAAAAGCAAATATCCCTTATGTTTTGTTTGGAAAACCAAATGTTTTTAATAATCAATACAGCTTTCCACACCCTGAATTGGAATTAGTATCTGATTTCAAAGCAAGTCCTATGCAGGGTTTACAGCCAGTGTACCCTTCCACGGAAAAATTAAATGCACGCGGATTAAACGCCAGGGGAATTGCAAAATTAATGAAGGTTTTAATTCCGCAACTCAAAAACAAAACCCCAGAATTTTACCCGGCCTATTTTAGAAAAGAATACAAATTAGCCGATAGGGAAAAAGCATTTAAAGAAGTTCATTTCCCAACAGAGGTGGAAGCTTTAAAGTTTGCAAGAAGGAGACTAAAGTTTGATGAATTCTTTTTTATGCAATTGGAAATGATCCGTCAAAGGGAAATTCACAAACATAAATACAGAGGTTTTGCCTTTCGAAATTTAGGGCATTACTTCAATGACTTTTACTCGAATAACCTGCCCTTTGAACTTACAGGGGCCCAAAAACGGGTGCTCAAAGAAGTACGAAAAGATTTAATGCACGGCACCCACATGAACCGCTTAATACAAGGGGATGTAGGAAGTGGAAAAACAATAGTGGCCCTCATGTGTATGTTAATGGCCATTGATAATGATTTCCAAAGTTGTTTAATGGCCCCAACCGAAATTTTAGCTCGTCAGCATTATACTGGATTAAAGGAATTGTTGGGGGGTTTGGATATTGAAATCGCCATCCTAACTGGTTCTTCCAAAACTGCGGAACGTAGAGAAATACATTCTAAACTGGAAGATGGAAGCCTAAAAATCCTGATTGGAACCCATGCCCTAATTGAGGATAAAGTGAAATTTAAAAATCTAGGTTTAGCGGTTGTAGACGAACAACATCGCTTTGGCGTTGCCCAAAGGGCCAAACTTTGGAAAAAGAATACTTTACCGCCCCACGTATTGGTAATGACCGCCACCCCAATCCCCAGAACTCTTGCCATGACCGTTTATGGAAATTTAGACATTTCGGTTATTGATGAATTGCCACCCGGCCGTAAAGCCATTACCACAGTGGCTCGAAGTGATAAAAGAAGGTTGGAAGTTTTTGGGTTTATTAAGGAGGAAATTGCAAAAGGAAGGCAAGTTTATGCCGTTTATCCTCTAATTGAAGAATCCGAAAAAATGGATTATAAAGATTTGATGGATGGTTACGAAAGTATGACCAGGGCATTTCCTCGTCCGGATTACCAGGTAAGCATTGTACATGGAAAAATGAAGGCGGCTGACAAGGATTTTGAAATGCAACGATTTGTTCAAGGGAAAACTCAAATTTTGGTTGCCACTACGGTTATTGAAGTTGGGGTAAATGTGCCTAATGCTTCTGTAATGATTATCGAAAGTGCAGAGCGTTTTGGCTTAAGTCAATTGCACCAATTAAGGGGCCGTGTAGGCAGAGGAGCGGAAAAAAGTTATTGTATTTTAATGATGGGCGAAAAAGTAAGTGCCGATGCTAAAAAGAGAATCAAAACCATGGTGGAAACTCAAGATGGTTTTAAAATAGCAGAGGTAGATATGAGCTTAAGAGGTCCGGGTGATTTAATGGGAACACGACAAAGTGGAGATCTTGATTTGAAAATCGCAGACATAGCAAAGGATGGGCAGCTTCTTGGCGAATCTCGAGATGCCGCAACCGACTTACTAAAAAAGGATCCCAACTTAAAAAACAGTGAACATAATGGCATAAAAAACATGCTTTTATTAAAAACTAAAAATAGAGTGCAGTGGGGAAGAATCTCTTAAATCTACCTCTTTCCAAATCGATTATTGTTCTTATTTTCACGGCATCAGCACAAGTACAAAATATCAAAGCGAAATTAGCTCCAAAGGACCAGGCTTTCTCCAAAGTTTAAAGGAGGTTTATCAGTTTAGATACTTGCTCCTGAGCTTCGCCACCCGCGACTATAAGGTAAGATATGCCCAAACCTTTTTGGGTTATGGTTGGTCCTTGTTTCAACCTATCGCTTCTGTTGCTGTGTTGTTTTTGGTTTTTAAAAAAATGATGGGTATTGAATCAGAAGGAGTTGGTTATTTGCCTTTTGTGATGAGCGGTTTGTTGCTTTGGAATTATTTCAATTTTGTAATCAGTCAATCAGCCTCTGCCCTATTAAATGCCCAAAATATGATTCGGAAAATTTACTTTCCGAAGATTTGCCTTCCTCTTTCCAAAGCGATTGTGGGCTTAGTAGCTCCGCTGGTTGGATTTCTTATTTTAGTAATATTCTTAGCTCAAGAAAGCAATACAAATTGGTTGGGCTTATTGTATTTTTTTCCTGCTTTATTGGTCACTTCAATGGCCTCCATGGGTTTGGGACTTTGGACCAGCGCCCTTTCCATTCGGTTTAGAGATTTACAGCAAATAATTCCTTTTGTTCTTCAGATTTTATTCTTTCTTACTCCCATTGCTTATTCCAGTCAACTTGCAAATTCCATAGTCCCAAAAAACTTGGAATTCCTGCTTTATTTAAACCCTATGACGGGAATAATTGAAAGTTTTAGATCCGTTTTGTTTGCCACTCCGGCGAGCGACTTTATATGGATTTCTTTTGTTGTGAGTTTTGCGCTTTTTATAAGCGGACTGCGATATTTCCAGAAAATTGAAATGAAAATAGCCGATATAATATGACAAACAAGGCTATTTCCATTGAAGGACTGAGTAAAGAATATTCCATCTCCAAAGGCAAGGATAAATTCTGGGCTTTAAAAGATATTGACCTTCAAATAAATGCAGGAAAAGTAATGGGATTAATTGGTCCAAATGGAGCAGGTAAATCCACGCTTTTAAAAATTTTAGGAAAAATTACTTATCCAACAAAAGGCCGTGCACTATTAAATGGGAGTATCGCTTCATTATTAGAAGTGGGGACAGGTTTTCACCCTGAATTATCTGGAAGGGAAAACATATTTTTGAATGGTTCCATCTTGGGGATGTCCAAATCGGATATTAAAAAAGAAATGGAGGAGATTGTAGAATTTTCGGGTGTTGGAAAATTTCTAGATACACCTGTAAAACACTACAGCAGTGGGATGTATGTGCGTTTGGCATTTTCAGTTGCAGCACATTTGCGTTCTGATATTCTTTTAATTGATGAAGTTTTGGCGGTTGGAGATGCTCAGTTTCAGAAGAAATGTTTGGCCAAAATGAGCTCCACCACAAGGGATGAAAATAGAACCGTTGTATTTGTTAGTCATAATATGAGCATTGCCCGTAACCTTTGCGATGAGATTGCCTACATAGAACAGGGGGAATTGCAGATGGTGGGGGATTCAAAAAAAGTGACCGATCATTATTTAAAAACCCTCCACGGAAAATCTTTGGACCAGCCATTAAAAGATCGAAAAGACAGATCCGGTACTGGGGAAGTTTTATTTGAAGAAATAGATTTTTTCGACCCTAAAACCAATAGATCCAAAACTTTAATTTGTGGAGAAGCTGCCGAATTTAGGGTGGATTATGCTTCAAGGAATAGGGAACAAATTGGAGATTTGGTTTTGCATTTGAATGTTTTTAACGACGATGGAAATTACCTCGCTTCCTTTAGCAACCAGCTGGTGAATGTGCCTTATAAAAACCTGGAAGCTCAGGGAACGGTTCATTGTTCCATTCCCAAGCTTTCGCTGATGCCCGGGAATTATTATATCAAAGCCAGTTTATTTGTAAACGGACAAAGATCCGACATTGTAGACAGAGCAATCAATTTTGAGGTATTGGAAGGGGATTATTTTGGTTCAGGGAGTTTTTATAAAAAAAGAGTCCCAGGGATATTCCTTGAGCAACATTGGAGGATTTAAAAATTCCAGTTATGCCTTAATTTATGGAAATGGTAATATTTTGTTTCCTTTCTATAAGAGGCAAAAATTTCTTTTCCACGATTGTACAATTCAAAATCAGCCTCATTTACCGCTGCAATTTCCTTTTGGAATTTGAGTTTTAGCTCATCGGTTAAATCCTGGTTCCTACTTCTATTTTTGTATTTGTATTTGGTGTTTTTGATGCCGATTTTGTCCCGCAAATAAATTACTGATTCGTCATATTCTTCGGTAAGTCCACAAAAGAAAATTTTCTCTTCGAGGTTTTGAATAGCTTCCTTTAACATTAAATCCACATTTTCTACACTTGAGGCTAATCCTTTATGCTGGGATAAAAACTGGCATTGCCAATTTCGCGCGGCATAGGTTTCCAAAAACTCTTCGAAAGGCATTCCTTTATAAGGTTTATGCGCTTCCAATTTTGAAGTTTGAAAATGAACATAATGAGAGATGGTACGATCCACAGGGTTCCTCAAAAAACAAATGAGTTTATAATCATCGAAAGCTTGTTGATTTAAAAAACCAAAATGGATATGCCCCATTATTAAAGCCTTACCTTGTGAAATAAATCCATGCAATTCTTCAACGGTTTGTTCGCATTCTGGCTTTTGCCACTTTACAATTTCAGACGGCTTATAGTTGGAGATCAACATGTTCTTAAAAGTAATCCCTCCTGTTTTAGGAATATGGACAAAAATTATTTTCTTTTGATTAGAATTCATAAAAACCCAGCCTCATAAAAGCTCCATTTATAATAATTGGTATGCACAGAAGCGGTACATCCCTTCTGGCAAAAGTACTCGAAAAAGGGGGAATCTTTATGGGGGTTTTAAAGGATCCAAATTTTGAAGCCATCCACTTTTTAAGTGAAAACCAAAAAGCTTTGGAAGCCGAAGGTGGAGATTGGTTGGACCCAAAAATCCCATCGCCAAATAATTGGACAAAATTTAGCGCTGAAGTGCTTTATAATGAGCATTTTCGCCTGAATGGAAGAATCCAAAAATGGAAAAACTCCAGACAAAATCCGGATTGGGGATTTAAAGATCCTCGGAATAGTTTTACACTGGAAATGTGGTTGAAAAAATTCCCAAAAGCAAAAGTTATCTATATAAAACGTGATTCTAGTTCTGTAATTGAAAGTTTACAAAACCGAAATAAAAAAGAAGGAGAAGTCCATGATGCGCGACTAGAGGATGCTGAGTTTTGCGAAAATCTTTGGAAAAAATACAGTGATCAATGCCAAAGTTATAAGGAGAAATTAGGCGACAAAATGTTGATTCTCGAATATAAAGACCTAATAGAACTCAATACGCGAACTATAAAAGCTTTGGATAATTTTACTGGGAAAAGTTTGAAATCCCACATTAAATTTTTTCTTCGATAATGCCTAAAGTTTCTGTTATCATCCCCAATTACAACCATGAAGCATTTTTGGTTGAGCGCATTGAATCTGTTTTAAATCAAAGTTTTACAGATTTTGAAATTATTCTATTGGATGATTGCAGTGTGGATTCTAGCCATCAGATTTTAGAGAAATATTCAACGGAAAACGAAAAAATTAGCTTTTATCCCAATACCAAAAACTCTGGAAGTCCTTTCCACCAATGGAATAAGGGAATTTCTTTGGCGAAGGGTGAATATTTATGGATTGCAGAGAGTGATGATTATTGTGAGCCAAACTTTTTGGAAAATCTGGTGGAACTATTGGATAAAAATCCGAATTGTGGAATCGCTTATTGCCAGAGTAATTTGGTAAATGAAAAGGGGGAAATATTGAATAGCTATTCTGAAAACTTGAAGTTTATTTACAAAAGTGATGCTTGGGATAATGACTTTGTGAAAAACGGAAAACAGGCCAATAGAGAGTGGCTCTTATTTCACAATCCAATTCCAAATGCCAGCGGCGTTCTGATGCGGAAAGAAGCCTATCTAAAATCCGGTGGTGCTGATCCTAGTATGAAATTGAATGGCGATTGGTTTTTATATGCCAAAATATTGATGGATTGGGACTTGGCATTTACCCAGGAACATCTAAACTATTTTCGAGTTCACGATCAAACCCAGCGAAAAAGGACTTTCGCCAATTTTTCCATTTTCAAAGAAATTATTCTTCTTATTGATTTTATAAAAAACAATATTGAAGACTCTGAAGCGAATGCAAACAAGGCTATGACTAAGGTTTCGGGATGGTGGGCAGGAAGTATTCCCTCGCAAAAATGGAATCGTGAAATGCTGAGGGGAAATCGGGAATTGTATAAAATCTTTTCAAAATACAAACCCAAACTCTTTTTTGGAATCATTCAAATTCATCTGATTACTTATTTACGAAACATTTTAATAGCTTTAGGACTCTTAAAACCCTTGAAAAAATTACGCAAACAGCTTTTTCCAGGAAAATATTTTGAGTATTAATGGCCACTTTTTCCATCATCATTCCTATTTACAACGGAGAGCAGACCTTAGAAAATTGTCTCGATTCTGTTGCATCTCAAAGCTTTAAAGATTTTGAACTTATTCTTATCAATGATGGAAGTACAGATGCTAGTGAGGAATTAATTCAAGATTGGATTTCACTTCACCTTGAAATTGACATTAAACTTATAGAGCAAAAAAATCTGGGTTTAGGAAATGCCCGAAATGCAGGGATTGAAATGGCCCAAGGAAAATACATAGCCCTTCTCGATTGTGATGACAGTTGGGCGATTAACAAACTTTCTGAAATTCATTATTTATTGGAAAGTCAACCCGGTCTTAAGTTCATTTACCATCCTGTATTGGAATTTGGAATTCAAGAATCAAGCAAAAGAAATGCCTACCAGATAGAAAAAAAAGAGGATTTACTTTTACTTGGAAACCCTATTGTTCCGTCTTCTGTAATTATGGAATCTAACTTGGCAAAAAGCCATCCCTTTAGCGAAAATTTAAAATTTCATGGAGCTGAGGATGTTTTATTGTGGTTTGAAATTATGGAAGCTGGGCAAAATCCTTTTATCCTAAAAAAACATTTGGCCTCCTACCGAAATGAAGGTGGCATGAGTACCCGTTTGGAAGAACATCTTAAAAAGGTAATTCAAGTTTTTAACCATCTTGAAGCAGAGGGTAAAATATCGAAATCTACATTAGAAAAAGCGATAAGTAGAAAGCACTACGAAGCTGGTCGATTTTTTCAAAAGCGCAAAAACTTTTCCAGTGCCGAGAATCATTATATGCAAGCTCACGTGAATTCCATAAAATCCATGAGCTTAAGAATGCTTAACTTTTTAGGCATTTCGCTTTAATTTCCAGCCAATTTTGGCTTCACCCTATTGGTGCGATATGAAATATATAAACTGTAATAATCTTCCGGTTTTTGTGGATTTCCATTTTTAATATAGGCTTTCAACTTTTTAAAATAGGGAGCGTCCCGCTTCACCAATTCCATTAAATCTGAAATTAAAATATTGGTGTACTTCTGGTTTTTCGGGTTGGGAATTACTTTGGTTACACTCAACAAAGAATTTTCATAATCCTTCTTTTGTAAGTAGATATCAGCTTGATTCAACAAGGCTTGCTCAAAACGAGGAGCAATTTCAGTTGCCTTTTTATAATACACCAAAGCCTCATCGATTTTACCTGAATTCCTCAGGGCATTTCCCTTCAGGTTTAAAACCAATATATTGTTAGGATGATAGCTTTCCGCCAATTCCACTTCATCCAAAGCTCCTTTCGCATCTTGCTGAACTAATTTTGCAATTCCACTAAAATATCGAAGTGGGTTGCCATAATTATCCAAATTAAAATAATCATTCTCCGCATTTTCTACAGCAGGAACAAGTCTCTGGGCATTTTGCTGCCTATTAAAATTTAAAACATCAACACTCCCTTTTTCTCCAGCAAAACGTTGACTTAAAACTGCTAAGGATCCAATACAAATCAAAGCAATAAAACCAGCAGCAATAGAGCTTTTCACTTCAAACTTTCCTTTAATTTCATTCCGATACGCTAGGGCAATCAGGCTCACCAATAAGGCATTTAAACTTATTCTTTCCATTGGAAAATCCGTGACGGAAAAACTGAGATAAGCCACCAATCCAAATATTAGGGCTAAGTCCACCGCCAAATCTTCTACAGTTTTTGCCTCTTTTATATTCTCTTTAATTCGAATAAAAGTAAAAACAAAAATCCCCAAATAAAAGGCCAGACTTAAAAAACCACCTTCACTTAAAACCCATAAATAATCGTTGTGAGGTCTTTGAATATGGGTAATACCTTGAATCACATTATTATCCAAACCATCCAAATTATACTTTGGGAAATAAATTTTCCAATTACCGGCACCTACTCCTAAAATAGGTTTCTCTTTTACCATTTCAAGGCTATTTTCCCAAAACTTAAATCGAGTTTCTAAATTGGTTTGATCGGATACCGTAGTTTGAACTTCCTTAGTAGAAAATAAAGCAGCAAAAACCAAAATGGCCATGGCTAAGGCTCCGAAAAATATTTTTTTAGGAAACTTCAGTCCTTCAATAGCCTTATTTCTATTAAAGTAAAACACGCCACTGGCAGCAAGGGTACCTACTAAAGTTGATAACCATACACCCCTTGTTCTAAGCACAAATATTTCGGCGATTATTAAAAACATCAATATCAAACTAGCCTTTTTCTGCCAAGTTTTAAACCTAGCAAAACCTATTACGGTAAATGGCAAGCATAGCATTAAAACAGAAGACAATAAATTTTTATGACTGAAAGCGCCTTTTACAGAATAAATACCCTCTAAAAAATCGCCATCAACTGCAGCTTTTAATAATTGAAAACCGGCATAAAGGGAGGAAATCGCTGCAAAGGTTAAAATGGCTTTTGTTAAAAAGTCTAAACTCAGTTTTTTGGCTTTCACAAGTTCAATTGTGAGGAAAAGAAAACTTAGGACCAAGCCATATCTTGACAAAATAGCCATGCTCTCGGCAGAATTTATCGCCCATATAGAGCTAATTGCCGAAATAATAAAAAAACCAACATAGGAAATGAAGGCCAAACTCAATTTTATTTTGCTGAAAAAAACTGCCTTCCATGCTGAAGCTAATCCAATTAAAACAAAAACCCCAATGTATATCTGCCTAGGAATTAATGTATTATCGACCAATGAAGCGGCGCTAATAAAAGGAAATAAAATCCAGAACAATCTATAAAGCCATTCTGTTAAGGTGTTGGTCCTTTTATTTGTCATATTAATTTTGCTTTGGGCTAAAAATACGAGTTCATAATTTTATTTTAGCAAACTTTTAAAGAAATCCTATCATTGTCTAAAATTGATAAATCCATAAGCGCCAAAGGGACAAAAAAGCCAAAATCCGAAAGGACGATTGCTAAGAAATCTGCTATTTACCATTACCATTATAAAAAGACTGGGCATTATAGTTTTATTGGTAAAAACCTTCTCCGAGTAATTGCGGTACTTGCAATTTTTGGCGTAGCCATTTGGTATACAACAAATCATATTATTGACTTAGAGGAGGTAACAAATTACATTACCAGCACCTACCCATCTTGGCTTATTGTTACCATTCTTTTTGCGAGCGAGAGCTTTATTGGATTAGCCCCACCCGATGTCTTTATTGTTTGGGCAGGACATCTACCTTCTCCTTATTTAATGGTGTTTTATCTTTCCCTCGCTTCCTATTTTGGAGGTGTTGTAGCTTATTTTATTGGTCAGCAATTGTACCGAATGCCTACGGTTAAAGATTGGGTGAATATAAAATTTGAAAAACAATTTAAAACCTTTAAAAAATTTAGTGGGCTGTTAATTATAGTTTCTGCGCTTGCACCACTTCCATTTTCGTGGGTTAGTGTAGTTTCTGGTGTTGTAAAATATCCTTTAAATACATTTCTTCTTTTGGCATTGAGTAGGATTATTCGATTTTTTCTTTACGCCTCAATATTTTTTAAAGTGATCTAAAGAATAATATCTTTGGGCCATGCATTTATCCCAAAAACAACTGTTTTTACAGCACCTCGCTCAAACCACAGATTTTCCTTTAAGTATAGAAATTGACAAAGCCGAAGGTCTTTACCTGTACACCCCAGAAGGAAAAAGATACCTCGACCTTATTTCCGGAATTTCTGTAAGTAATGTGGGACACAGGCATCCAAAAGTGGTGGCGGCCATTAAGGAACAAGTTGATAAATATTTACACTTGATGGTTTATGGAGAATATATTCAATCTCCTCAAGTTCAACTTGCTCATTTATTGGTGAAACATTTAGGAGGGGGATTGGACTCGGTTTATTTTGTGAATTCTGGAAGCGAGGCCACAGAAGGGGCACTTAAGCTAGCTAAAAGATACACAGGTCGTCCCGAAATTTTATCCATGAACAATGCCTACCATGGCAGTACTTCAGGGGCTTTATCTGTTATTGGTGATGAAGAATTTAAAAATGCTTTTAGGCCATTAAGTCCTGGGATTGGCTATATGCAGTTTAACGATTTAGCCGATTTAGAAAAAATAAATAAAAACACAGCAGCCGTAATTGTGGAACCCGTCCAGGGAGAAGCAGGTTATATCCCGCCAAGTCCGGGTTATTTAGAAGCATTAAGAAAAAAATGTACAGAGGAAGGGGCCTTATTAATTTTTGACGAGGTACAATGTGGTTTTGGAAGAACGGGAAGCCTTTTTGCACATCACCAATTAAATGCGGTTCCAGATATTATCACCTTGGCGAAAGGAATGGGAGGCGGGATGCCAATTGGGGCTTTTGTTTCCTCCAAAAAACTTATGGATAGTTTTAAAAACAATCCTATTCTTGGTCATATCAGTACTTTTGGTGGGCATCCAGTTTCTTGTGCAGCTTCCTTGGCAACATTAAAATTAATTGTGGAGGAAGATCTCATTTCTTCCGTTAAGGAAAAACATCTTTTGTTTAAAGAATTACTTCAGCATAAGGCCATAAAAGAAGTAAGAGGAATGGGTTTAATGTTGGCTGTTCAGTTGGATACTTTTGAGAATATTGAAAAAGTAATTCAAATATGTTTGGATCGAGGACTAATCATTGATTGGTTTTTGTTCTGTGATAATGCATTGAGAATCAGCCCTCCGTTAACTATAGGGGAAAGGGAAATCCGAGAATCATGTGAAATTATTATGGACGCAATAAGAGAAGTTTATCCTTAACCTTCTTGATTTCCTAGGGCTTCTTCTGTAATTTTAGGAAGGTAAATGGTAAAACAAGAACCTTCACCAACGGTTGATTTTGCTTCAATGTTTCCATGCATTAACTTTAGAGTATCTTTTAATATATACAATCCAATTCCAGAACTTCTCTCCATCGCATTAACCATATAATACATATTAAAAAGCTGGCTTAGATTTTCTTCTTCTATACCTTGTCCATTGTCTTCTACTTTAAAAACAACATTCATCTCATCACAATAGCAGCTGAGTTTTATCCATTGTTTTTCCTTTTCAGAATCATGGTATTTTATGGCATTTGAAATTAGATTACTTAAGATTACGCTTAATCTTTGATGATCGGTTATAATCTCCTTACAAGAAATATCAATCTCAAATTGAATATCCCCTATCCCTTTCATATAGCTATGATCCTGGATAATTCCATCTAATAATTCGGACACATTTTCATTTTGATAATGAGGTTCCACTTTAGAGTTTCTAGAAAAGGCCAAAATATTTTTAATAAAATTGTCCATTCTTCTCATGGAACTTTGAATTAAAGAATTGTATTCCTTTATCTCTTTTAGGTCTGTGTCAAAATCAATTAAGGAGCTCAAACCTATCACATTAGAAACAGGAGCCCTTAAATCGTGGGAAACACTATAAATTACTTTATCCAACTCCTTATTCGCCAATTCAAGGGTGTTATTCCTTTCCTGCATAAGGGTTTGAGCCAATTTATCGCTACTAATATTTTGGATATTTAAGGTAACCCCAAAAATTTCCTCCTCACTATTTATGGCGGGTGAAAAGATGAACTTTATCCAACAATTTTCCTCTCCCTCCTCGCTAATATCTTTCTCCAATTGTATTACTTCGCCTTTAATACAAGCCTCAAAAAGCTGACAGAATTCTTCTTGATATTTTTCCCGAATTACGCTAGTATATGAGCTTCCAATGTCAATAGAAGATCCGGAATAGCTTGGGAGAGCATTTTTTGCCAATTTATTTAAAGAAAGAATCGTTTTGTTTTTCCCAAAAAGCAAATAGCTCGTTGGCGTTGAGTCCAACACAGCCTTTTTATACTCTTTACTAATTTTTAACTGATCAACTTTTCGAATCTGATCAATTTTCTGGGCCGCGATTTCAGCCACATTAGACAAAATTTCCAAATGGATCTTTCGAAAGAAATTCTTGGTTCCGCTTTCACAATTAATAACTCCCAACAATTCATTCTCTAAAGAAATAATTGGCAATGCAATTTCAGAACTCGCTTCAAAATGATCTTTAAAATATCGAGAATCTATTGTGGTATCATTGACGAATTCTGCGCACTTTGTTTCCGCCACGCTACCAACAATTCCATGTCCAATTTCAATCGATAATTGAGAATTTATCTTTCTTTTTCCGCGGAGTTTTGAACCAAAAACTGCTTTTGAATGTAATGAAGTTCCAGATTTCATAAAAATAATGGCATCCTCCAAAAAAAGCTGGGACAAAATATCCTCGGTGATACACCACAATAAATCCTCTTCATCGGAGGTGCTAAAAAGCTTAGATTTAAAATCATTCATCAACTTTTCCAACCTCATCCTTAAAAAAGCCTCAGAATCGTTATCCACCCTAGCCATATAACCTTGGTGTTGCCCATCCAATAAAATTGGTTGAACACTTACGTTAAAATGACTAAAACCCTGATCCGAAATATAACTTGTATCAAACTTATGAACTTCCCTTTCCTTAGCTACAATGGCTAAATTTCTTAACCAGGCTTCCGACAAACTGAGATTTTCCATAGCGAGAACATCAATAAAACTATGGTCAATTTCCACACCATCAGGGAGGTGTTTTTTTAAAAGAATAC
>CAKZNE010000219.1 GCA_937129395.1 uncultured Cryomorphaceae bacterium
TTTTTACCCTTTGTATAACTGTATTGCTGAATGGGGGTTATCGCATTTTCTAATAAAACCTTTTTCCAACCCGAAACCGTTGGCGCGGTCCAGTCAGCATAAATTCGTTTTATGGTTGGAGATCCGTATTTTGCTACTTCATCCAACATTTCTTTAACATTGGCATAAGGAACATTATCCGCATCTATGAGTACGGCTAGTTTATCGTCTTTCATTTATTTTAGTTCTATTTTATTGAGGTCTTTCTTGACAAGATTTGCAAATCAATAAGTTTTTGTTGACTGTTATGATTTTCGTTTAAAGTAAAAAGATAAATCGACATAAGTAAATGCATTTTCGAATCAGATAGAAGAGGGTTTGTTTTTGGATTGAAAAGTTTGATTTAAAACCGGGCCTTCGAGTTCCTCAGGCGCCTGCTTGGTATTTTTTGATTTTTGTTTTTCTTTTTTTGGTTTTTCTTTGGTTGATGATTTTGGATTAGGTACTGTTTATTTTGGTCAGTATATTTTGGGCTATTTCCAATAAACTCCTTTCGAATGCTTCGGGTGACTGTGCGTAAATGAAACTTGTATAATGAAATAAAATTATTAAATCACAACATCACCCCCTCTAAAGACGCACAATAAAAATCGACCCCAAAAAAAACTCGGCATTAAAACCAAACCCCTAGGTGCCGGAGGAACTCGAAGGCCCGTTCTTGCTCATCTCCCTCCAAACTACTTCTGGAATTTCGATAAAATTGGTGGGAATCAACTTCCGGATTTCATTTTCCTCATTGCCATATAATTCTCTAAAATCCTTTTCAAATAATTGATTTGATTTTTCATTCCTTAAATCTTGAACCGTGGATTTGTAAACACTAAGGACCTTTATATAATGCGAAAACTCTACACGGTTATTAATTGCAAAGAAAATAAGCTCTGCAAAACCCAATTCTACGGTTTTCTCAATTTTTAGTTTTAATCCAGATTTGCTTATATTTTCTCCGTTTAACAAAATTTCTCCAGCATCTGTTTGTGAAATAATTATGGCGTTCTCATTATTATAAAGTTGCCTATACCTATTTAAATCATAGTACAAACTCCAAGGAGAACTTGACAGCCAATCAGGATTATGATTTCTTAAAACTGATTTCTTATAAAACCGATCATCATATTTTCTTTCTTTTGGGAGAACCGTATAGGCTATATTATTTTTTCCAATTTGTGCCAATTTAGAATTCAATTTATTGACAAATTCCATTTTTATGGTTCCATCAATATGTAACTGAATTTTGGACCTTGGGTGAAAGATTTGGCTAGGGGAATCTGTGACTCGAATTAATTCACCAATCAATTGATTGGGATTAAATTCCTTATTTCTAAAGATAATTTTTGACCGCCCTTCTTTTTGATCTTGAACTAAAAAAATCTCCAAGTCGTGGTTACTACGGAAAAATGATTCGTAATATTCTGATTCTGGTAATTGCAGATTAAAATGATGATAAACATTGTCCTTTAAACCAATCTCATTAATTTTATTTTCATCCACCAATTTTATTTGAGATAAGCCAATCGCAAGAGCGCAAATTGAAACCATGGATAGTAAAATCCATTTATAGCTACTTTTTTTGTAGAGTTTTTTGATTCCATTCCATGACTGATAAAAGAGTACAATGATGATGAGAATGAAAAGGAAGTTATACTGAGGATACAGACTGAAGGCAAAGGAACCTCCATCGAAGGTTAAAAAGGAGATGCACCCAAAAACAAAGGCACATCGTGAAAACCAGCTAAGAAAAAACCAGATAAAAAACCTTTGATCATGAAGAATTGTAAGTCGGTACCTTTTTTTACGAGCCCATAATTTATTCGGTTTGCCAAAAACAAATTGAAACAAAATAGACTGGCCCATTATTGCGGAAAGAAAACCAAAAAACAAATTATAGAAATTGGTTTCCTCAGGAGAAAAAATTATAATATCATAATTTGAAATAAGGGATAAAACGCGAAATGATTCACGCATCAAATACAAAAGACAATAGAATGTGATAGCGTATAGGAGGCCTAATATTAGGCCAATAATAAATTGTGATCGATTAATATTTAATCCGCCGATATGGTGGTGCAGGAATTTTTTAGGAAGAGGCATTTCGTTTCAATGAAAGCAGAAAGTTAAGCAATTATTGGGGAACGGGCCTTCGAGTTCCTCAGGCGCCTGCTTGGTATTTTTTTTGTTTTTTGAAACTTGTGCTTTTGCCTTTGCTTGTGCTTTTAGCCATTGGGGGGGACTTTTGGTAGATGTTTGGGTTTAGGTTTGTTGTGTCGCATTTTCTGGTCCTGATTAGGTATTTGTTTAGGGGTTTTATTTTTCTTATTTCGGTTTGAGGTGGGTCGGAATCGTAGGCGCCGCAACCAAATTCTGTAGTGCTTATTCTTGTATCGTCAATTTTCGATTGATATAAAATAGCCGTTTCATATCGATTACAGAATCCGCCAAAAATGGATATAAATACCAAAACGATAGACATTAAGGAAAGTAAAAAGTGGTTTATTAAAACTCGAACCAACTGTTGAGGTCGGGCGCCATTTTTGAAGAATCTTGTAATGGTTAGAAAAACGGAAATAGGTAGAATGAACAGCCAACTTATGGAATAATTAAACTGAAACTCAACATCAGAAAACTCCAATCCCAAAAGCCAAAAAACAGGTATCCTAATAAACCAAAGACCAATTAAACCAAGAGAAAACCAATACAAATATTTCATCATCCAAATAATTTCTCACCAAATCTAAAACTCATAAAAAAGAGATTTATTGAATAAAAAAAATAAAAGCAAACAGAAAAAAAATCAACCCCCTAGGCGCCTGAGGAACTCGAAGGCCCGGTATTATAAAACCTCCAAATCTTCCACCTTAAAATCACTTTCCGCATCCCCAGTGTTCAAAGTAGTTTTTGGTTCAAACATCAAGATTTTCACTTCTTCAGGGGCGAAAGGTTTATGCTCCACTCCTTTTGGTATAATAACAAATTCACCTGTTTCCAACTCCAAAGTTTTTTCTTTTAGCTCAATAAACAAACGACCTTCCATAACCATAAATAATTCGTCTTCATTGTCGTGTTTATGCATTACAAACTCGCCTTTAACTTTTACGATTTTCACGAGTTGTTCGTTTAGTTCCCCGACTATTTTAGGTGACCAGTGGTTTGTGAATAAATCGAATTTTTCATTAATGTTTACTTTTTTCACTTCCATATTTCTCAGGTTATTAGGGTTGGGACTTCGGTTTTCAAGGTTAAAGAAACTAAAAAGTCCAGAAACAAAACATGCTTCTGGACTAATATCATTTGCTATGGAAATGGAATTATTGAACAGACATGGCTGCAAGTCCGATTCCCGCGAGTACAAAGATTAGGAGAATTACGCCAATAAAAGAAATGATTAATCCTGCAATAGATAATCCTTTGGGTTTTTTAAACACTCCTATTAAGGATAGTATTGCACCTGTAAGCCATACTAACCAACCAATAAATGGAACCCAGCCAACAAATAGGGCTATTATGGATATTATAAACCCAGCCGTTCCTATGCCGTTGGATTCTTTTTTTTCTTGGTTAATAATGATGGTTTGTCCAGCGCCATTTTGTTCATTGTTGTTGTTTTCTTCCATTAGTTTGGTTATTTAGTTAGGGTTTAAAAAGTTTGGTAAATGGCTGATCTAAAAATATTACTACAATTTTTCACTAGCCAAGCTAATATTGTACTGGTCCCAAATAAAATAATTTATGAGAAAAAGGGTGAATGACTTTGCCGAAAAAGGTGTAAATATTCTGGTTGATATTAAAACCCTAATCCATAGGATCCTTAAACCTATATACTTCACTCAGAGTGGGTTTTGGTTTTTGAACTAAAAGATAGTCATCTTGCCCAGATTGTTGAACAAAAGCTCCCAAGTATTTTTCAGGAAGATCCTTCATCCAAGTCCAAGGCTCTTTTTTAATTATTCCATTATTTTTTGAAATACTGAAGGTGGATCCATTGCAATCAATTAAAATAAACACATCGCTTTTTTCAAATAAATGAGAACTACATCCTTGCCCAGGGTCAGAATAAGCCCTCATTTTATCTATCCTTTTACCATTCTTCCCTACAACAATAAGCCTTTTATGATCTGGAAGAGAAGGGTGCTGTTGAACCTTAATTATTTTGATATTTTCTTTTGAAATGAAGTGACCTTTTAGTCTATTTACACCAATCTCAACGAATTCCTCCACCAATTCTTCGAGCTTACCCTTCTCACCAGTTATAATTCCAATAACAGTGTCTTGGGCGCTTATTAATTCTTCAGATTTTCCTAACTCTAAATTGATTTGCGCCTTTTCAAACAAGCTGTTTTTTTGCAGGATGAATTTCGTGTCCATGGGAAGGTCCAGGTCTTCATTAATATTGGCTGTAACTAAAATTTTAGAGGAAGGTAGAAGTTTGATGGTTTCAATCTCTCCTAAAACAAAGCCATTTATAGCAATTGGACTTTCAACCATTAGGCCTTGAGCACTATCAAAAATTAAGTTGATTTTCTGCTGTTTGGAGCAATTTAATAGTGTGGCGAAAAGAAATAAAAACGCCCAGTTCTTCCTTATCATTTATTGTTATGAGCTTGTTTATGTAAAAATATGGAAACATCATTTGTCCATTCCTTTTTGTATTGTAAAAGATAATTTTCGTGACCAGCATTGGGGTAGCTTTTCTTCGATTTTTCTCCAACCAAATTATTGAAAATCGATTGGATTTCTTTTTGGCTTACCCTTTCATCCCTTGCCCCATGTAGTAATAGGGTAGGTGTGTTTATTTTTTTAGCGTATTCGGTAGGATTGTGATCAAAAGCCCAAAACCCGTTTTGGATTCCTCCCCAAAAAACGAGTAGCCCGGCCATGGGAAAAGTTGGGGCATTCATTGATTCAAATCTTGCACAAACTGTTTGATACATGGTTCCAAAGGGGCATTCTAAAATTATTCCCTTGGGTTTAATATCAGATTCGCTCAAAGATTTCATTATGGCAACAGCGCCCATGGAAGTTCCAAAAAGGTAAATATTGGATTCGCCCCTTTCCTTTAAATATTCAAAACAGGTTTTTACCTGCTGGGATTCTAAAAACCCAATAGTGGTTTGATTGCCTTCCGAATTTCCAGAACCCATAAAATCTACAAGAAGTGTATTATAACCCAGACCATTAAAAACCTCAGATTTATCCAATAAGGAAGATTTTTCTCCACTAAAGCCATGGAATAAAACAACTGTTCCAATGGCATTGCTAGTTGGAATAAACCAACATTCAATTTCCTTATTGCTTCGCAGGTTGATTGTTTCGAAGGGTAAATTGGGCTCACCGTCATTTTCGGGTTTGGGAATGGTAATGCCAAATAACAAAGTTTTTAACTTTTGAGATCTGCTAAGGTTTGCTGGGCTATTTGTTCTTTCAATTTCGGCATCCACAAAATGGGTGAATTTGTATGCATGGAAATAGGCCATCGTATTTAGTAAAACAAAAACAGCGAGTAGGATCCAAAGCATTTTTTTAAGGCGTTTTGTTTTTGGTGACATTGAAGCAAATTCTTTCTTGGCAAGCCAATTAAATGACTAAAGGTTTAACTTACTTATTGAATTAAAATTTTCTTCGATTTATTTTTATTTGGAAAGAGAAGTCTCATCATTTTGAAAAATGAAGAGTTTTATGAATACCGGGCCTTCGAGTTCCTCAGGCGCCTAGGGGGGTGATTTTTTTTTTTTTTTTTGATTCGGGTTGGGAATAGGGTTTTGTTTTTTGTCTTTTATTTTTTAAAACGGTTGTCAAAAGCCAAACGTTTTGTTGAAACTACCTTTATTTTTTTTGTGTCGGGATGGTCTGGGTTTATTAGGTAGTTGAATTCTTCTGGAACAATGCTACTTGGTACTTTAAGAACTGCTGCATCCTTATCTTTTACAAAGTCATCTCCTATGAATTGGGTGAGTGTGGAAGGTGGTTTGTTATCCCAGCCTTGAGGAAGGTCCTCTTCTTTTAATTCTAATATTTCAATATCATCAGCAATTTCAATTTCCACATAATATCGGTCCTTTGGTAAATCTTCATGAAGATCTAAATGAACCGAAACTTCTAAGGTGGCTAGAGCTCTAGATTCTGCCGAATAAACTAAATAGGTATTCAAACTATTCCAGCGATACCCTTCTGTAAATGCCGCCCCAACTCCCCTGAGGGTAGTTTTTAAATATTTTTCTCTTTCTATCCTAAAAACCCGCATTAGGCCAAATTTCCATATTCTAACCTATTTAATGAATTTCGAACTTCCTGGATTCCGGTTAGAGAATCGAAAAGACTATTTGGAGTTGCTCCTCCTAGTGAGGTATTCGGCTTCTTTTGCCAAAGCTGAAATTTCTCCTTTTCTTGGTTAAATACTTCCAGACCAAAATCCAATAATTCCGTAAGAACCAGTACCAATTCGCTATCTCTACTAGGAAGAAGCTCTTGTTCTTTCTTTCTTTTATTGTAGGTAGTTTGGGCTAGGCCTAGCAAGCTCAAAACCTGTTTTATGGGTAAATTGGTTCGTGAACTTATTACCTCAATTGAGCCGTAAGGTAGGCCAGCTCTAATAATACTTAATCTATCCATTCTAGTAGACCAAGAGAAACGCTCTTCGGCAACTTCCAAACTCCAACTATTAGATTCATAGGGCTTTGAATTTGCTCTATCAATACTTTTTTTTGGATTTAGAACTTTTGTTTTGGTTTTATACTTTTTTCTCTCGTCACTCATTGCAGCGGATTTGCTACAAATGTACAGCAAATTCACTGTGCTTTTATATGGATCGTTTATGAACTTGAATTAATTTTAAAAATAGGTTATCCCAATAACCAACGAACAATTTTAAATTTCCAACTTTTATAGGGGGCATATTTTAGACTTGTTTCCAGCCAAACAGGCTTGTCTAAAATACTTTTCATATTAGAAAATGTGTTAAATCCCGACCTGCCATGGTAACTACCCATTCCGCTAGAGCCTACTCCCCCAAAGGGCAATTTACTATTCGTGAAGTGCATTACACTATCATTAATACATCCTCCGCCAAAGGATAATTCTTTCAATATCTTATTAATGTTTTTGCGATCCTTTCCGTAGATATAGCAAGAAAGTGGCTTGGGTCTATCTTTTACTTTTTGAATAATGTCATCCAATTGTCTAAATGAAATAATGGGTAATAAGGGTCCAAAAATTTCATCCTGCATTATCTCATCCTTAAACGAATTATTGTGGATTAGGGTAGGACTTATAAATCGATTGGACTTATCAGTGTTTCCTCCATAAAAAACACAACCCGCATCAGAAGCAACTTCCAGAAGTCTATTTAGCCTGTCGAAATGGGCATCATTAATAATCTGTAAATAGTTTTCCTCAACCTTTTCTTGGCTATAGTTATTTTCAATTTCCGTTTTCAGAATGGAAAGAAATTTATCCTCAATAGATTTTTCTACGAGAATATAATCAGGAGCCACACAGGTTTGACCCGCATTAAGGAATTTACTCCAAGCTATTCTTTTCGCAGCCATCTTTAAGTCGGCATCTGCGAGAACGAAGGTTGGACTTTTACCTCCTAACTCAAGGGTAACTGGAGTAAGGTGTTTGGCAGCCGCTTGGTAAACGATTTTGCCTACTTGGGTGCTACCAGTAAAGAAAATTTTATCAAAATTTAAGTCCAATAACTGGGTTGTAACAGAAACTTCGCCCACTACAACCCTGAAATACTCCGCTGGAAAATTGGAGTTTATCATTTGAGCCATCATTTTGGAAGTTTGGGATGGCAATTCACTGGGTTTTAAAATTACGGTATTTCCTGCTGCAAGCGCGGTTATTGCAGGCAGCAAAGAGATTTGGTAGGGGTAATTCCAGGCGCCAATTACCAAACAAACACCAAGAGGTTCTGGAATAATATAGCTTCTCCCAGGGAAATTTGCTAAATCAGTTCCAACTCTTTTTTTCCTGCTCCAGGTCCGAATGTGTTTTATAAACGTGTCTATTTCGTGGTAAACGATTCCAAGTTCCGTCGCGTAGGTTTCGAATTCTGATTTGGAAAAGTCCTTATAAATTGCCTCATACATTAAAGCTTCATTTTTCTTAAGAACTTGTTTGAGTTTTTTAAGCTGGGCTATCCTAAATTTTACATTTTTTGTTTCATTGGTATTAAAATATTCCTTTTGTTTTTGAAATATAGTCGGGATGTTCATTTAGGTCGGGATTAAAGCAGAAAAACCTAAATGTAAGCAATGTGTATAATAGATTCTAGAATAAATTGAAAGAAGTTCTAGGCCTTATAGGGCGTAGACATCAATGCGTTGGGTTTTATGTAAATAAATTGCCTTTCGGCATCCAATACAATATTAAAGCGCTTAATAATGTCTCCTCCAATAACGCTTATTTTCTGTCTTCCAATGCTGCCTTCAAAAAAACCAATCGGTAGTCCCTTAATATTGAATTCTCCTATTTGAAAATTAGGTAAAAGTGCCTTTTTAGTTTTCAAAACATTGCCGTAGGAATCACGTAATTCGTTTTCATTGGTAATTTCCAATTGTTCGCCTAATTTATGTTTTTCGGAAAATGCATCGTCATATAAAACACTACCGCCAAATCCAGTATGAATTAGAAAGCTGTTTTTGTATCTATTTTCACCAATTACCGTCCAAGCTTCAATAAATAGAGAGCCGTCTTTATTGGTTATAGGCATTTTAGAATACTCAGAAATGTTAACTGGAAGTCCTTCATATAAAAAGAGCAAATTCCTTTCAAAATCAAATGCCAAAATCTTAGCCTCAAAAAAGTTTGGTCCAAATTTCCCATCTGTTCCGGGACCTGAGTTTTCATTTTCCCAAATAGGAAGACTATCCCAAATCATTCCTTCAATTCTTAAGCTATTGTTTTCACTAAAACGAGCCGTACTGCTACCACCCCAACTTTTCACCTTCGTTTCGGTTGTCCATTTTATACTTTTTAATTTTGGACTGCTGCTTCTAATAATTGATAAGGAACCAGTACCTGTATGGAACATTAGCTTGACACTATCTTCGCCGTTTAAAAGGGCTTCGATAATAATATTATTGTGGGAACTAAGTTGGAAGGGAATGCTGTCTGTTGGGAGATTTGAGGATTGAGCTTGAGTGAGTAGGGGGATTTGGATTAGGATAACCGTTAATACTAAGATGAATTTTTTCATTTGGATTTTTGAATTTTTCAAAGAAATATAATTCAATTCTTCTTTTGCATTATGTTCTGTTAAAAAATCGGGGAATCTTATTTCTTTGTTTCAAATTCTGGGCAATCTATGCGAATTTCATTTTCCAAAAGTGCTTTTTCTAAAAACCCACAATAATGCTCTTTTCCATTTTTTGTATAGAATTTACAGCCATAACAATGTCTTTGTACTTGCAGAATTCCCTGTTGGTTAAGATCATAAATAAGTTTATTTAAAGATTGCAAAACGATGGAAAGGTCATTTCCGTTTTGGGTGGAAATTTTATTTCTTAAAATTTCTGCAAAGTCAGATGTTTCTGAAACCAATTTTTTTCCTAATTCTGAAAGCTGAAGAATATAGCTCCTGCTATCTGAGCTTGAAAAATCCTTAATGACCATTTTTTTAAGATGAAGCACCTTAATGGCATCACTCACCGTGGGTTTGGTGATGTTAAATTCCTGGGCCAAATAACTAACTGTACACAAGTCTGATTTGTGATGGGCAATGAAAATAAGAATCTGAATTTGGATGGGGCTTAAACCCACCTTCTTGGCTTTTTCCCAAAGTTGACTTTTAAAAACTTCGGATATTCGTTCCAATCCGGCGGTTATTTTGCTGGGAATGTCCAATTCTTGTTGGGATGGATTAAATACAGTTTTTGCCATAAAAAAATGCCTGCCGAAATTATTCTCGGCAGGCAAAGTTCGTAATCCTAATTAATTAATTGCAATTTTCCATTTCAATTATGAAATAACCCTCTTTTAAGATTTCAGTTTCTACTTCCTTACTGGCTCTCTCAATATGGCAAAGTGTAGATTCTTTGGAGCTAAATTCCTTTATTAAAATTTCTTTTTTCTTAAGGTATTTTAGTCCAAACTCACATACCGAAGTAGGATTTTGAAGGCTCGAAGGAACTATTATGTCAAAATGCATTAGAGTATTATTGAGCTTTTTTACATAGGAATCCTAACTAATTAATAAAAAAAATATTAACCCTTCACATCTCCCATGGATGCTCCGAAATTAATATGTAGTACATTTCCATTTGTGCTTAGAAGAGCCGGTACTGAATTAACCCCCGCTTTTTCCGCCTCCGGAATTCTATTTCGGTCTGTTCCAATATTTACGACCTCTACATTATCGGCCCCTATTAATTCTACGATATCATTTTCTGCACTAATGCAAACTGGACATCCTGCATGGTAAAAAATTGATTTTGTCATAATTTTTATTTTTAGATTATTTAGTATGACGCAAATATAGTAAGGAATCCTAACTTTAATGCGATGAGACGCTTTTTTTTTGAATTTTGCAGTTTGGTTATTGACTTAGGTTTAGGTTTCCCTGTTTATTCTTTTGATAATGAAGAATTTAATTTAAGTATTGATACAAGTCTTCCAACTTCTGAGAAGAATCTTGCAATCCACCAGGACGGTTTCTCAGTAACCACAACTTTTTATGGTTTTCAATTAGGGATTTTAGTTCTAATGCCAGTTTTTGTTTTTTGTTTTGAGGAATATTCTTCGTCTTGTTTTCAAGGGCATCCAATCGGGCCAAACCTAAATGGATTCCAAACTTCGCTAAACTTGCCGCCTGCTGGATTTCTACTAAAATTATTTCTTTGTCAATGCAATTCGGTTGTGCTAATGCTAAAACTTGCAAACCTCTGTTTATTTCCTTTTCAGCAGCTATCAATCCTTTTTTATTGAGTTCTCTGGTTTGATAATTTCCCTTTAAAGTCCATTTGAATCTACGAATCATTAAATGAAAAGCATTGGAATTTCCCTCGGGAATATTGGCTTTTTGATAGGCATTTCCTAATATTAGTATAGCCTTGGCCGTATTTCTTCCTTTGTCTTTAAAAACAAATTTATTGAGTTTCATTTCCAAATTAGCCAAGGTGTTGTTTTGATAATTCCAGGAATAAGATGCACCTAGAAATAAGGAAGCATAGGAAATTGATTTGGGTTGAAAATGTCCATAATCGCCCCAATCTGTAATTAAATATCCTTTGGCATTATTCTTTTTCCCCTCTACTGCAGCCTTCTTTAAATTAACAAATGCGTTGTAGTTTTTTCCAATTTCGGAACGCCAAGTGGAGGTGCCTGGACAAACATAAAAATCCAATCCAGCAGCTTTAAAAGCAGGAAGATTTTTATCAAAAGGATAAGTGGCATCATAACCCCACACAAGAGGAATCATGTTCTTTGGGATTTCAGAAATAAGTTCGGGGTGGTTTAAAATTATGTCTCCCCAAAACTGACTTATTTTTCCATGTTTGTTTGCTTCAGTATTTAGTTTTTTAAGGAAATCCAAATAAACCTGGCCCTTTCCAATCCGATCACATTCGGCTTTTGATTTTCCTAGACAAAGTTCTAATGTTTCGTCCCCTCCAATATTGAAGTAGGGGCTTTTGAAATTAGGTAGAAGCTCTGCATATAACTCCTTTACCAATTTTAAAGAATTTGGATTGGTGGGAGCAAGGCTGGTTCTTTTTCGTTTTCCCCATTTGGTCTTGCAGTCAGTTTCACATTCGCTAAGCTCCAAATAGGCATCGTGTTTTAACCAGTTTTCTAAATGTCCAAATGAGTTTTGATTAGGTACCAGATCAATTCCCAAGGCCAAGCAATAAGCATCCAATTCTCTGATTTCTAAAGCTGTAAAAGGACTGCTATTTTCCCAAACTACTTTATGGTTTTTATAGGCAAAAGTGTGTTCTGTATAAAGTTGAAGTTCGTTTAATCTCCATTCCGAAAGTTGATCAACTAATAAATACATACTTTTCATTGTAGGCACTTTATCTCTGCTGATATCCAACATATACCCTCGTTTTTCAAAATTGGCCCAGTCGGAAATTTTGAAATCTTTTATTAGAAAATTGGGATTTAAGTAATGTGCTAGGATTTGTTTGCTGCTGTTTCTTAAATAATTAAAAGAGGCTTTGGATTGAAAAGCTAAATTCAAAGAATTCCCTTTTAGTTCAATAGAAAATTCATCATTCCGAGTGCTATTACTATCTTTTAAAACACTGAGTTGAAATCCGTCTATTTTTCGATTAAAACTATTGCCCAAATTAATATCCTCCCATTCTAGTGCATCTAAAAACCGGATGATTTGAGAAATTTGGGAGGCTTTTAATTCTGATACAATTTTGCTTACCTCAAACTGTTGTGGAGGAATGGGTAGAAGGGATTTTGGATCGGATTGACTGAAACCAGAAAAGGTAATAAGGAAGAAAAATAAAGGAATTAGAGTTTTCAAGATTTTGATATTTTTTAGCTTAATAGAATAATTGGTTCAAAATTTAAGTTCATTACTAACTTTTACATCTAAACTTCGAAGTTTGTTTTGCAGTTTTGTCCAATCCTGATGTCTTAATGTGGCGGCTTGGAAAAGGGATGATTCAAAATTTTTAGTGATAACTCTTAGGGAGTGCGGTGCATTTGGAATCTCATTTTCAAACACAACAATTTCAATTGAATCTATGGGGTAATTTTTTTTGTGCCAAATGAAATTGTGATTTCGAATTACTAAATAGGATTGGTTTACCCCAAAATAGTTCAATTGTAAAGAGAGTAGAAAAAAAAGAAGTAGGCCAAAGGAGGAGAAAATCAAGAGCAAGGGCCATTCTAATTTATTGGCACTAATCGTTAATATGAATAAGATTGGAATGATCCAAGAAATAATGCATCTCAGCGATACCAGGGAACCTTTGAAAAAAGAAAAATTTTGAAATGCTAAAGTTCCTTTTGCGGTAGGGAATTCAATTTTAACATATTCTTCTTTTAAAATTATCACTTGATGAAGGAACGATTTAATTTCGTGTAAATTGAGATATAACTTGTCGAATAAGGTTATTTTTTTTCCATCCTTGAGAATTAATTCCATGGATTCCATTTGATGTGAGCCAAGGAAGGGAAATGGTTTTTTACCAACTAGTTGAACCTTTTCAATTTGATCTAGGTTGATATTTTTACGGCCAATAATAACTTTTTCTTTTTGAATTTTAACCCTAGGGGAGTTTTTAAAATATTTTCGAATTGAATACAACCCATAAACAAGGAAAAGGATTCCTAGGCTTAGAAACTCAATTCCTAAAGGTTCTGTATCGCCTTCCTTAGGGGTGAGGTAAACATAGATTAAAAATAGTCCTAGCAAGCAAAAGGTTATTCCCGAAAAAATAATGCTTAAAAAGAATTGTAATGGATGTCTTCTTGAGCAAATTAAATTCTCCATTTCAAGAATTTATTTCAAATTTGTTGGACATAATTTTCAAAACTATTAATCTGAGGGTAAACAATTTAACTTAAAAAATTAGGGATTCGTCAACTTTTCAATATGGGCTTTTAGTTCCCCTTTTTTTCTTTTTTTCTCTAGTTTTTTAAGGCTTCTAATTTTTCCTAATTCGGCTCTATTCTTTTTGTAAAAATCCAGAACGGCAATAGTACCTGCATAGGCGCATTCAGTTTTAGAGTCATCTTTTTTAGTGAGAACGTATTCCGCCCAACCTGCCATAAACATGATTATACATTCGCCATTTTCTGCATAAGGGCTTATCCGTAAATCGACTGTAATTGAGATATCAGGCGTTCCCGTCATCCATCTTAACAAAAAAGCATTAACCTTTTTTCGTTTTGCCTTTTGCTCGGTTAAAGGAGTGTTTTTCAACCATTCGATTGCCCTTAAAACCTCATCTTCATATTCGGCATAATCCTCAGCCTTATCCAGCTTTATTTTTTTTGGAACTTTAAAATCCTGAGCTTGAAATGCCAGACTAAATAAAAGGGTACAGGAAATTAGAAATGCAGTTTTCATAATTTTCAGTTTGGTTTGGGCTAGCTCAAAAATAAAAAAGGCCTGCCAAGTGGCAAGCCTTTCTAAAGATTTATCCTATTTTATTATTCGCCTTCAGTATTATTTTCGTTTTCCACTTGAGGAGTTTCATGTTCCACAGGCTTATTCATTTCTCGAATACTTAGGGTCAACATTTTAATTTTATCCATTAGGTCATCAATAACCAATTGTTGTTTTTTGATGTTCTTATGAGCCTCCTTCATAAATGGGCTATTGGCACTACTGGAGCTAAAGAAGGCCATATTATTTTCTAGGGTATTCAACTCTTTTTTGGCCTCATCCAATTTCTTTCTTAAGAAATCTTTTTCCTTTACCAATTGTCTATCATCCCCTTTTTCACCTTTTAAGGAACTGATTTTATTTTCAAAACGGATGCGTTGCGCCTCCTTTTTATCCAAATCAATGGCCTTGAATTGTTCATCCAAAGCTTTATTAAAATCGGACTCAATTTTGGCTTTATCCCTTGGTACTCGTCCCAAACCTTTCCATTCGTTAATCATGGATGTAAGGGATGGAATATCCTTTTTCTGATTTCCTTCTGGTTTGAAAGCTTTTAATTTTTCCAATAAACCAGCCTTAGCTTCAAAGTTTACCTCAAGAGCTTTGTCTTGGTCTTTGTTGTGCTCGGTAAGGCTGTTAAAGAAATAATTGCAAGCTTCTCTAAATTGTTTCCAAATTTTATCAGATTCCGAACGTGGAACATGGCCAATTTTTTTCCAATCCGCTTGAATTCGCTTCAATTCATTGGTAGTGTTTTTCCAATCTTTGCTTTCCTTTAAACTGATTGCCTTGTCCAATAAAGCCTTTTTCTTGCTTAGATTATCCTGCTGATCTCTTTTCAATTCCTTGTAGAAATTGTTTTTATGACCATTAAAATCTCTAAGAACCTCCCTAAACTCATCCCAGATTTTATCATTTTCAGGATGGCTAATTCTTCCAATTTTCCTGAATTCCTGACGGATGGTTTCCACAGCTTTTATTGCTTCCTGCCATTTGCCATGGGATTTAATATTTTGGAATGGGAAATCAGAAATTTTACTTACTAAAACCCTTTTCTTTTCCAGAAGCTCTTCATTTTGGGCTTTCATACCCTCATAATACTCTTCTCTTTTGTCATGAAGCTTTTTTGTAGCAGCACTAAAACGCTCCCACATAGGCTCGCGGTCTTCTCTTTCTACAGGACCAACACGCTTCCACTTTTTATGTAAATCTTGTAAAACGGTGAAGGCCTTTTTGATATCCTTTTCATCAGCCAAAGCTTCCACCTTGCCAATTAACTCTTCTTTGGTGGATTTGTTCTTTTTAAAATCTAAATCTCTAAGCTCTTTGTTGATCTTAATAAATTCATAGAAATTTTCCACATGGTGGTGGTAGGTTTTCCACAGATCATTTGATTCATTACGAGGAACCGGCCCCGTATTCCTCCAATCTTGTTGAAGGGTATTGAATTCCTTAAAAGTGTCACCAATGGATTCGTCCTTTTGAACAATCTCCTTAATTTTTTCAATAATTTCCAGTTTAACCTTTAAGTTATTCTGTAATTTATCTTCCAATTCTTGGTAGTAAGCTTGACGTTTACTCCTATATTCACCGTAAACAGCCTTAAATTTTTGACGAAGTGGTTGAATAAATTCAAAATCCATTTCTACACCACCGCCTTCTAAAAATTCGGCTAGCTTTTCTTTGCGTTCATCATTTACATGGTCCAAAAGATTTTTGCGAATTAAATCGAAATGGCCTTTTATCTTATGAATAGCCTCTCCCTTTAATAAGCGTTCAGCATCCTCAATTAATTTTTCTGGACTGTAATGATCATAATCAGGAAGAACCAATTCCTCTTCCACTTTATGCTCATGTTCATCTTCGTCTGATTCAATTTCTTCCTCAGTATCTTCTTTTTCTAAATCCTCATCCGTCATTTCCGAATCATCTGAAACTACTTCCGTTTGATCCTCAGATTGAGTTTCTGAAGCAATTTTTTCCTCCTCAATTGGAGATTCAGAAATAGATTCTTCCTTTGTATCGGTTTTTTCTGCTGCGGGGGCTTCATCTTCCACATTTTCCAATTCCGTAGATTCCTTTTTTTCTGCTGATGTATCCGGCGACATTTCTACTTCATTGTTTGAACCTTCCACATTATCAGAAGCATTTTCATTTTCTTGACTATTGTCTAGATCCTTTTCTGTGCTTGCTGTTTCTTCTTTTGGATTTTTGTTTTCTTCCATATTTTTATTCTCTCCATCTGCCTCAGGCAGGTTATCGTGTATATCTGTCATTATATATGATCTTATTTGGCAAAGTTATAATTCATTCCAAATGTCCCAAGACTTATTGGCCTGTAATTCTAACATTTCTAAACCATTTTTAGTTTTCGCACCTTTCATTTTGGCTTCCTTTAAAAAAAGTGATTCCACTGGATTGTAAACTAAATCGAAAAAAAAGTGTTGCGAATTTACAAGTTCTAATGGTAATGGCGCCCTGTTTTTTATTTCAGGATAGGTTCCCAATGGAGTTGTATTAATAATAATTTGAAATTGATTCAATTCCTTACCTGCTTCTTTATAATTCAGCTGCCCTAATTTTGGGTTTCGACTAACGTTTTTAAAGCTGATTCCCCTTTTTTTAAAAACATAAGCAATGGCTTTGGAAGCTCCCCCAGTTCCAAGTATTAAAGCAGATTTGCTTTTTGAATTCAAATATTTTTCAATACTTTTTTCAAATCCAAAAACATCAGTGTTATAGCCTTTTAGTTTGCCATTTTTAAAATGAATGGTGTTAACCGCTCCAATTTTTTGTGCGGAATTATCTATTTCATCCAAAAAAGGAATTACTTCTTCTTTGTAGGGAATGGTTACGTTTAAACCGGTAAGTTCTTTTTCTCTATTTATGAGATCGGGAAATTCTCTAATATTTTTTATTTCAAAATTAGAATAGCTATGGTTTAGGTTTAGGTTTTGGAATTTGGTTTCGAAATAATTTTTCGAAAAGGAATAATCCAATTTTTCACCTAATAAACCAAATCTCATTGTTGAATGTTGAAATTAGTCTTCTACAGGTTTGTTCGAGAATTTTTCCAATAGTACAATTGCGCTGAATCCAATAATAGCCCAAACAATTGCCCAAATCAGAAGAGATTCTCCATCAAAATTTTGTGGCAAAACACTTTGTTGTACCAATGGAATGGTTTCTCCATGACGATCTACCGTAGTTTCCAATGTTAGTTTCCAGGGCCAAACTTTATTAAGGGATCCAATCATGAAACCCGTAAGTACGGCAATAGTTGCGTTTTTAAATTTCTTGTATGTCCAGCTTAAAAGCTTGGCGATGGTTAATAAACCTGTTATACAACCCAGGACGGTTACAATAATTACATCAAATTCCCTATTGGAAATGGCATTCATTATATACTCGTACTTGCCCATAAGCAGTAGAATGAAACTGCCTGAAATACCAGGTAATATCATGGCACAAACCGCAACTGCACCCGATAAAAAAGTAAACCAATGGGCTTCAGATGTTTGGGCTGGACTAGTAATAGTGATATAATAAGCAATGGCCGTTCCTGCTGCGATGCCAATTATGCTGGCAATATTCCAGGATTTAATAGTTTTTCCAATTAGCCAAATGCTTGCTACGATTAATCCAAAGAAGAAGGACCATAATAATAGTGGATGATCCGTCATAAGGAAGGTCATCAATTCAGCAAGGGAAAAAAAGGAAACTATGATTCCTAGGAAAAGAACAATTAGAAAATTGCCATTTACATGTTTCCAGAAGGACAATACTCCTTCCTTAAAAAGTTTTTTAAATGCTTGGGGATTTACATTTCCAATGGAGCTTAAAAGTTCTTCGTAAATACCTGTTATAAAGGCTATTGTTCCTCCACTAACTCCTGGAACAACATCAGCGGCACCCATGGCCATACCTTTAAGGAAAAGAAAAAGTCGCGACATAAAGTAAAATTTATCGCGGCAAAGAAAACTAAATTTGTTTTAAGGCTTATGGTATTTCGACAGCAATTCTATTATGGCCTTGTTTTCTTCGAGCTTCGGGAAAAGTTCGAAAAAGAATTTTCTGCGGTCTGGATCAATTTTCAAAGCCTTTTTAAAAAAGGCAACAAAGATATGCTTAAAACAACAATAGGTAGGAAAGGGTTTAAAAAAAATGTCCAAAGCAGACAAAAGCGGGTAAGGTTTACTTATTTTTTTGACAGCCAATCATTTAGAATCTAAGTAGCAAAAAGACTACTTACATACTCATAGTGTTGTGTAATATTGCATTCATATTTATTGAATTATTAGTGAATGTTAATTTGATGATTTCCCGTAGTCACAATTTGTGCCAGTGGAATAATTACAGCTTTAGGCTGAAATGATGGCATGAGGGCAAAAAAAAGTCCACCTTAAGCGCCCTGTTCAAGTGGGAAGGGAGGTGGACATGTTAGTGCAAAGATAGGTTATTTTTTAAAAATAACGCTATAATCGTGCCAGTTATTGTATAAGCTAAAACTTAAGACCTTTTATTTCAATAACTTAAGTTTTATTCTTTTAGTATGAGATTGTCTTACGTTCAACGCTTAGATATTTTTCATATGGCACATATATCTATTATATAGATTATCAAAAATAAGAAATATAGTTACTTGTAGTTTATGGTTTAAAATCACGCCAAGAATGAGTCATTAGGTGTAAATATATTCATTTTACTAAAGCAATAATTGTTTTTATGTCTTCTAATAGAACTTCTTT
>CAKZNE010000220.1 GCA_937129395.1 uncultured Cryomorphaceae bacterium
GTGCGCAAGCGCCTTAGAAACCCAGAAAGCAACATTCGGAAACTTGGACCTGGTTATTTAGCCTATGCTCTTTTAGATTCGATTGTGGACAACTATGTTTACTTGGTAGAAAGTATGGGTGAAAAAATTGATGATTTAGAATTGAAAATTCTAGAAGATCCGGATGAACATGCTTTGAAGCAAATAAATATGTTCAAGCGTGAGCTTCACTTTATTTTAAAGGTAATTCGTCCAGTTCGCGAATTGACGCATAACCTAATTCGCTCCGAATCCGAATTTATTGCAAAGGCTAAAACCCTTCATTCGATATAAATCCAAACTGAGTCAAGATATTTTTCTATTCAGTGGGTTTGAAAAAGAGTATAGGTATGGTAGAATAGAATTAAAGTAAAAAAAATGTTATTGGCCCATGATTAAAAATATATTGATTGTTTTTTTAGCTTTTCCATTTCTTCCTTTCACAGGTGAGATGATGGCCCAATCACAGGAAAACCTCAATAATTTCACAGGAATAAAATCCCAAGGAAATATTCCTATCGAATTCACCCAAAAATGGTTTGAGGGCTGGCATGAAATAGTTGAAAACGAAGAATTGGAATTTGAAAGTAGAAAAGAGGAAAATCTTTTTGGAGACTTTTGGGCCACTTCCTGTTTTGAAATAAACAGCATCCTTCAGAGTGGCATGGTAAGTTTTGGTGACCCTGCTACGGTTTACCTTAATAAAATAAAGGATGAAATTTTAAAGGGCGAACCAGATTTGGCCAAAAAGGTGAAAATCTATTTGGTGAAATCTCCTGTTGTAAATGCGTTTGCAAGCCAGCAAGGAATAATTTTTATTAATGCTGGTTTGGTCGCGCGAGCAAAAACAGAAGCAGATTTGGCCTTTGTAATTTGCCATGAAATCGTGCATTTTAGAGATAAGCACGTTTTAGAATCGTTTTTTGCCAGAGATTCAATTGACCATAAAAGAGGAAAATACAAGGGTTTGTTTATCCTCGAGCAAATAGATATCAAACTTGGAAACAGCAAAAAAAATGAGTTTTATGCCGATCGTTTGGGCTTGGAACTTTTTCTTAATTCCCCTTACAACAGCGGTGGGATTTCCAACACCTTAAACCTTTTACACAATAATTATATTCCTTGGAAGGAAAAGAAGCTTAGCGATGATTTTCTCGCTTTATCTGGCAAGAAAATCCCTAGTTTCTTTTTTAAATCTAAGGTTGACCCAATTAATAAGGATGAAAATTATTTTGATCAAACCCACAGTCATCCCAGCATTTTTAAAAGAAGAAAAATTCTCGATTCATTATTAGCACAGGAGGAAGTAGATAGTTCTAAGGCGTTTTTCGTTTTTGGAGAACCCTATTTTAATGATATTAAAACTATTTGTCAATTTGAAACCTTAAACCAGGAGGTGCGCAGAGGCTATTTTGGAGATGCATTATATAATATTGATATCCTGAAAATGGAATATCCTGAAAATACCTTTCTGGATCGAGCCCTAGCAAAATCTCTTTACAGTCTGTCTATTTATAAGCTTTACGACAATTATCCTGCTGTTGGAAGATCCTATACCAAGGCGGAAGGTGAATCTCAACAAGTTCATTATTTATTAAGGCAATTGAGTGCAAAACAATTTTCGAGTTTGGCTTTGGGCCACATTTATAAATTATCAAAAAAGTATCCTCAACAAGTTGTCTATTCAAAAATGGCCAATGAATTAAGCAAGGGAATGTTAATTAGAGCAAAAATTGGCAGTGCTGAGTTTTTGTCCTCCGGAAAGATTAATAAGTTTAGAAAACTTAAACAGGATTATGGTTCTAAAAATGAGTGGATTAGAGCCGGGCAAGAGCATTACAAGGACTTTTATAAATACCTATTGGTAGATCCAATTTCAGACAATTGGTTGGCATCGAGTTTTGAAAATCATTTTGCAGTAAGAGACAGTATATTGCTTGAACATTCCATGAAAGCCAAACATAAACGCCGTAGAGCAAGACAGGAGAAAAGGCAAATAATTCGACATGGTGCAGGTTTAGATCTTGATAAGTTAATTGTGTTGGATCCTATTTATTATGCGCCTAGAGATAAATCTGTAAAATCGTTTGAAAGAACCGAAAAGCGCAGAATAAAATGGCTAAAAAAGATCAATAAAACAGCTGCCAAGGCAAAAATTGATTTGGAGTATTTAGATATTCACGAATTTGACAACTCAGACGCTGCAAAAGTAAATCGGCTGGCGAGTATTAAACAATATTTAATAGAATCCCAAGCCTACAGATCTTCAGATTTGAGTTTGGTAGAAACTGAAGGCTTTTACGAAAAAAATCCATCCATCGAAAACAGGTATGTTGCCATTATTCAAATTGAGGATAGAAAATCTTTTTACTCAATGAAGAAATATTATTTTAAAGTTGTGGATTTGGTCACCGGTGAAATTGTATACCAAAACCAAGATAAAAAATGGTTCTTGCTCAATAAGTACCGGTTGAGGCTTGAATTAAAAAGGGATTTAAAAAGAATTTCAAAAACTTGGTAAGAATTAGAATCATGACAAAATATTATAAATACTTGCTTGGTACTGCCCTGATGGTTCTCTTCTCTTTTGGATTGGAAGCCCAAAAATTAAAGGTAAAGTGGGGTAATTACGGTGAGGCCGAAACCCAAGCTTATGAACCGAAAATATTTGGAGAGGACGGGGAGTTTTTATATGCCTTTGATGTCCATAAAAAATATATAATATTAGAGCAAATCGATAAAAGGAAGATGAAATCGGTCTATTATCGAAAATTAAAGATCCCAACTCGAAAAAGAAGAATATTTGAATTAGAATCCATCCGATTAGAAGATGGGGTTATACAAGTTTTTGCCAGTTATTATACTAAATGGAAAAGGACCGTAACCCTAGAATGCATTGAATTTGATGGTGGAAGTGCAAGCTATATAGGGAAAAAGGAAATTCTTAAGAAAAAGGTTGATAAGAACAGTAGACGAGGTCATATAAATGTCCGAGTTTCTGAAAACAATGAATTCGTTTTTGTTCACTTTTCAGCCTATTATAAAAAGCTAGGCCATGTGAAAGAGGAATTCCATTTGTTCGATTATAAATTGGACAATCTGCTTTCTAAATCCAGAGTTTATGAAAATTCATATCGAGCCCCGGTTTTTAATTATTTATTGGATAATGAAGGCTCAGTTTATTTTACTCGTGGCTCCGAAATTGTGATTCTGGATAAAAATATTGATTATGAATATTGGTCTCAAATTATCTATCATGATGAAATGCCTTTAGGGGGATTTGTTGGCGACCTCACCTTAACATTAACCAATAAAAATGAGATTGTAATTTTTGGTAACTATTTCGGAACCGACTATTATGAGGATAAAAAAGGGAAAAAGTCAAAACTGGTAAAAAATGGAGACACTCAAGTTGAAGGGGTGTTTTTTATGAAAATGGACGGTTTTTCAAAGGAAATAGAGGTTTCTGAAATTAGTTTTTTCGAACAAAGCTTCATTGATCAGTTCAAAACTGAAAAGGATTTAAAAAAGGATAGGGAATTGGAATTAAACTCAATAGGTGGCAATTCCAAATTTTACCCCAAATCGGATGGTGGGATGGTGGTGATAACTGAAACTTATAGTTACGCTG
>CAKZNE010000221.1 GCA_937129395.1 uncultured Cryomorphaceae bacterium
GAAAGAGGAGGCGTTTTAGGAGCGATGGAAACAATGTATCAACGTTCTAAAATACAAGAAGAAAGCTTGTATTATGAAACCTTAAAACACAATGGTGAATTCCCAATAATTGGTGTAAATACTTTTTTGAGTTCTAAAGGTTCTCCAACAATTCTGCCAGCTGAAGTTATTCGTGCTACAGAAGAAGAAAAGCAATTTCAAATTCAGACAAAAGAGTTGTTAAACAAAGTAAATCCGAAAAAAGTAAAAGAACAAATTGCTATTTTACAGAAAGCTGCTATTAACAATGAAAATTTATTTGATAAATTAATGGAAGCAACAAAAGTTTGTTCTTTAGGGCAAATTACTGAAGCATTGTTTAAAGTTGGTGGGCAGTATCGAAGAAACATGTAAGCAGAGAACCTATTCCGATTTTTAGCGGAATTGTGTGAATCGCATATACTCGCAAAAGCGAGTATCTACAGAGAGTTAATTTTATACACAACCTCTTTTAAACTCACTCAATAAAATTGCGGTTGCAGTAGCAACATTTAAACTTTCTGTTTCTTGAATTTCTCCAAAACGAGGAATAGAAATCTTGTTTACAATTAACTTTTTTATTTCTTCGGAAACTCCATTTGCTTCATTGCCCATAATTAAAACTCCTTCTTTTGGCAAACTTGTTTTGTAGACGTTTTCGCCATTCATATCCGCAATAAAAGTTGGTGTTTTGGTTGCCGTTAAATACGTTTTTAAATCTATATAATGAATAGAAATTCTGGTTAAAGAACCCATACTTGCTTGCACTACTTTGGCGTTGTAACAATCTACCGTTTTTAAAGAACAAATAAGTTCGGTAACACCAAACCAATCGCATAAACGAATAATTGTACCTAAATTTCCTGGATCATTAATAGAGTCCAAAACCAAAGTCACATTAGATTTACTAGATTTATCAAACTTGGGAAATGGAAATACAGCAATCACCTCGTTGGAAGTTTCCAATTGACTAGCAGATTTTAATTCGGAACTAGAAATAAGAGTTGCTCCCTTTGATTCCCATTCTTGTTTATCGCTAAACAAATGTTGAGGCTTCATTTTTAAATCCAAAAGTTCAGACACTACCTTTGGGCCTTCCGCCACAAACAACTCCATAGTCCAGCGGTACTTTTTTGCTTTGAGTTTGCGTAAGAGTTTTTCGGTGTTATTAGATATCATAATATTACATTTGCTGAACAATAAGGAAGCAAACTTGCCAAAAAAGCTTTACATACTCTACATATTTGCCTTAATATCTTTTTTAAGCTCTTGCAGCTACACCCGTCATGTACCCGATGGTTCTAAAATTTTATGGGATAATGAAATAAAATTAGACCAAGGGAAATCCCCTCCCAGCACTGCCTATAGCATTTTAAAGCAAAGGCCCGTTGGCAAACTATTTAATGTCGTAGCTATGAATCTTATCATTTACAACTGGGGAAATGGTACGGACAGTAGTTTCTTTTCAAAAATTGGCGAGGGCCCTGTAATATATGATGAGCAAAAGGCCAAAAAGGGTTCAGTTCAACTTCAGAACTATTTTTTTAACAAGGGATATTTTAATGCTACTAGCCGCTACGCCACCAAAAACAGTAGGAAAAATAAAAGAGTTTACGTAGAATATTATGTAGATAGGGGAAACCGATATTTCATCAATTCCTACGAAACTGAAATCCCGAGTAGCACCCTTAAAAACTTATATACCAAATCAATAGATGGCAGCTTAATTCAAATCGGCGATCCTTATGATGCCTCTCTTATTGAAAAAGAGATCGATAGGCTTACAACTATTTTTAAAAACAACGGCTATTATTCCTTTTCCAAGGGTTATATCAACTATACGGCAGACACGAACGGCACGGGGGATTCTGTAAAGTTAAAAATGATAATTTCTCCAGTCTCAGTTCGTCAAAACAACGAGATTGTAAGCGTTCCTCACAAACAGTATCGTATTTCAAATGTTTTTGTTCAAACCGATTATGATTATCTAAATCCAAAACCTACAAGTGACACCCTGGAGCATAAATCCTATATTTTTATTCACGATACCCTTAGATATAAACCGCGATATATTACCGATGCTTTACATTTTAAAAAAGGTGATCTTTTTAAAAATAAGGATGTAAAACAAAGTTATTCCCACCTCAATAGTTATGGAGGATTTGTGCTTTCGGAGATTGACTTCAAATTAAATGAAGATGATTCTGCTGGAAATTTTGTAAATGCTTTTGTTCGATTAAGCCCTGAAACTAAAAGATCATTTATTACCACTACAGAAGCCACAACCTCAAGTGGTAATTATGGTATAAACCTTAAAGTTGGTTGGCGAACAAGAAATCTATTTAAAGGAGGAGAAGAATTGGATCTAAACCTAAACGGTGGTATTGAATTTCAAACTGGAATTTTAGATGCAGGTAGAAGTCAAACCTATGAAGTTGGGGGAGAATTGGGAATTAAATTTCCAAGGTTTTTATTACCTTTTAATACAGAGGGACTATTACCAAAAAGGATGCTTCCAAATTCCAGGATTTCCGTTTATTTCAGTAGAGTATTGCGATTTGAATTTGATAGGGAAACCTTTGGGGGAAGATTAAGCTATAATTGGCGGGAATCTTCAAAAAAGCAATATTCAGTAGATTTTTACGACATCAGCTATTCCCAACTTTTTGAGAAAGACAATGATTTTATTGCCAGTTTAGACACCTTCCAACAAAATGCATTTAATCCCGCATTGGTAACTGCCTTCCGTTTGAATTTCACCTACAATCAGCAAGCGGATAAAACCAAAAAACACCACAATTTTTTTAAAGGGGTTTTTGAAATGGCCGGTACTTCCCTTTCCTTTTTTGAAAGTAATTTTTCTAGTCCTATTGAAAATGAAAAGGGTGTAAACCTAATTGGTGGGGTCCCTTATTATCAATATATTAAGTTGGAATCGGACTATAGGTATTATTGGAATATCTCCTCCAATGTTTCTTGGGTTAATAGAATTTATGGTGGAACAATTCGCCCTTATGGTAATAGCATAGCTGTGGTAGATGGTGAAGAAATTCGGGAAGCACCTTTCCAAAAATACCTTTTTATTGGTGGTGCCAACGATTTAAGAGCTTGGACTTCCTACCGACTTGGAGCTGGAGAAACCAATGGAACAAATTACGATGATGTTGAAAATAAAGACAATAATTTTGCAATAGGAACTATAAAAGTTTTATTCAATTCAGAATTGAGATTTCCACTTTTTTCATTTTTTCAAGGAGCTATTTTTGTGGACGCTGGGAATATCTGGTTGAACGGAGGTTTAGAAACTGAGGAAACTGATTTTATTATTGGCGATGTTTTAAATCAATTTGCCATAGGCACCGGTTTTGGGCTAAGAATGGATTTTGACTTTTTCGTAGTTCGCTTTGATTTAGGAATAAAAGTGAGGGATCCGGGTCGAATTTCAATGGGAGATCCATGGGTTTTAGACAACCTCCCGTTTAAAAATAACACCTTTAATTTCGCATTAGGTTATCCTTTCTAAATTTCGCTTTTAAAAAATTTTAAATTTGCCAATTCAAAAATATTCAAAAACCACAAAATATGAACTTGAACAGAATTGCCGAACTTCTGGGAAACGATGCAGATAATCTTCTAAACCATACAAGCAAAACAATAAGCAAAGACAGTCTACACCTACCAGGTGCAGATTTCGTAGATCGCGCTTTTGGTTTAAGCAATAGAAGTCCACAAGTACTAAAAAGTTTACAAGCCATATACGGAAATGGACGCCTGGCCAACACAGGATATGTATCAATTTTGCCGGTAGATCAAGGCATTGAGCACAGTGCTGGAGCATCATTTGCACCAAATCCTATTTATTTTGATGGTGAAAACATTGTAAAACTAGCCATCGAAGGAGGCTGTAATGCAGTGGCTTCAACTTTTGGTGTTTTAGGAAGTGTTTCAAGAAAATTTGCTCATAAAATTCCATTCATTGTAAAAATAAACCACAACGAGTTTTTAAGTCATCCAGCTTCTTATGACCAAATTATGTTTGGTAGTATTAAGGAAGCGTGGAATTTAGGAGCAACTGCCGTGGGAGCAACAATTTACTTTGGTTCTGAAGGAAGCAATAGGCAAATTCAGGAAGTTGCTGATGCATTTGAATATGCTCACGAATTGGGAATGGCTACTATTTTATGGTGCTATACTAGAAATTCAGCTTTTAAAGTTGGAGACAAAGATTACCATGTGGCAGCAGATCTTACTGGACAAGCAAATCATTTAGGTGTAACAATCCAAGCGGATATCATTAAACAAAAATTACCAGAAAACAATGGCGGCTACACGGCTGTAAACTTTGGTAAAACTCACGATAAGGTTTATTCTGAATTAAGTTCAGAAAATCCAATTGACCTTTGTAGATACCAGGTAGCGAATTGTTATATGGGCCGTCAAGGATTAATTAATTCTGGTGGAGCATCAACAGGAAGTTCAGAATCTGACCTTGCACAAGCTGTAAAAACTGCGGTAATTAATAAAAGAGCAGGTGGACAAGGATTAATTTCAGGAAGAAAAGCATTCCAAAAACCAATTGAAGGAGGAGTAGAATTATTAAACTCTATCCAGGATGTTTATCTAGATAAAGGAGTAACAATCGCCTAAACAAAATATCGATTTTCGGTTTGCGAGCATTCCGTAGATTTGAAACAACTAATTGAAGGAAAGAGAATATGGGTTGGTTTAAACGAAATAAGGAAGGGATAACCACAAGTACCGCAGACAAGAAGGAAACTCCAGAAGGTTTGTGGCACAAGTGCTCTAAGTGCAAGGTTATTGTTTCTGTAGAAGATCACGAAAAGAATGTTTGGACTTGTCAAAACTGTGAGCATCATGGTAGAGTAAATGCGGCAGAATATTTCAAGATTTTGTTTGATGATGGAAAATTTACGGAAATGGACGAAAAAATGTCCTCTGGTGATCCATTAAAATTTGAAGACACTAAGAAATATACAGATCGTTATGCCGCTTCGGTTTCAAAAACAGGTTTAAAAGAAGCAGTTTCTACGGCTTATGGAAAAATTGATGGCAAGGATCTAACGATCGCGGCCATGAATTTTAATTTCATTGGAGGTTCAATGGGATCTGTGGTCGGTGAAAAAATTGCAAGAGCCATAGACCATAGTTTGAAGCATAAAAAGCCATTGTTGATCATTTCAAAATCTGGTGGTGCCCGAATGATGGAAGCAGCTTTCTCCTTAATGCAAATGGCCAAGACCAGCGCAAAGCTGGCTATGTTGGGTAAAGAAGGAATTCCATATATCTCTTTATTAACAGATCCAACAACTGGAGGAGTTACAGCATCCTTCGCAATGTTGGGTGATATTAATATTGCAGAACCTGGGGCCTTAATAGGATTTGCGGGTCCACGAATTGTAAAAGAAACAATTGGAAAAGATCTTCCAGAAGGATTTCAAACCAGTGAATTTCTTCAAGAACATGGATTTTTAGATTTTATCGTTAACCGAAAAAATTTGAAAGAAAAAATCTCCCAGTTCATTTCGATGGTTGCACCTGAAAATGAATTAGAAACGTCAGCTAAGAAATAATTTTTTCGTACTTTTGCCGCTCGAATTTTTTTAGCATAACATCGATCTAAACGATTTTGGAATGTATTTAACAACAGAAAGAAAGAAGGAGATTTTTAAGAAGTACGGAAAATCAGAATCCGATACTGGTACTCCTGAAGGCCAAATAGCCTTATTTACCGAAAGAATTAACCACCTAACTGGGCACTTAAAAAAGAATCGTAAAGATTTTAGTACTGAGCGTTCTTTGGTATTAATGGTAGGTAAAAGAAGAAACCTTCTAAACTATCTTAAGAAAAAAGATATCACTAGATATCGTGCTATTATTGCTGATCTTGGTATCAGAAAATAATCGGCAAACAATTTAATAAAGAAGGCAATTTTTCAATTGCCTTCTTTTACTATTTAGAAATAATTATTTGAAAAATATTAGATGATTCCAAGCGCAATTACGCAAGAAATAAAATTAGCAGACGGAAGAACGATCACTCTTGAAACGGGCAAACTTGCCAAACAAGCCGATG
>CAKZNE010000222.1 GCA_937129395.1 uncultured Cryomorphaceae bacterium
AACATTGCATTTCACTATTTCAATCAGCTAATATCATCTCAGCGACTTTTTCTGCAATTGCAATAGTCGGTGCGTTCGTGTTACCGCTAGTCAATGTCGGCATAACCGATGCGTCAATGACTCTAAGCGCTTCAATGCCATGTACCTTTAATGCAGTATCAACTACGGCAAGCTCATCGTGTCCCATTTTACACGTCCCCACGGGATGATAAACTAAGCCAAGACGCTCTTTTGCTTTAGCAAGAATACTTTCGTCTGATTCATTTTCAAAGCCAGGATGCATTTCATCTATTCGATATTCATCAAATGCTGGCGCTGCCATGATTTTTCTTACTTGGCGCATACCATCGATCATCACTTTTCGGTCTTTTCCTTGCTCATCGGAAAGGAAGTTAAAGTCAATAATTGGGTCGTCTAAGTAATTATTAGATTTGAGCTGAATACTCCCCCGACTTTCCGGGCGTAATACGCATATATGGCAAGAGTAACCGTGGCCGCCCATGAGTTTGATATCCCGCCCGTTGTCGTCATATAACAATGGCACCATATGCAATTGGATATCGGGTCTGCTAAGTTCATCGGACGATTTTAAAAAGGCTCCCGCTTCAAGCATACTGTTGGCTAATTTACCTTTCTTCTTGAGCATATATTCTAGTGTGTCGGGCAGCATTTTTAACATACTCATTGGCGAGCTGGTAAAACCATCGCGCTTTTTACTGCGTACTAGAATGCATGAATCAACGTGTTCCTGGAGGTTTTTGCCAACGCCAGGTAGATGCTTTTGAAGCGCAATATTGTGCTTTTCTAACTCGTCTTTATCTCCAATTCCCGACAGCATCAGTATCTGAGGAGACTGAATAGAGCCAGCACTCAAAATAACTTCTTTGTTGGCCATGATTGTAACCCTCAGTTTATTATAATTTATTATTTGCTGCGTGAATAATAGTCCAGTTTCGTACTTTTGAAAGACTTTTAAGGGCGAAAACTGTTGCTCTTGCCCCAGGCTTGAACTGCTAGCTAAAAAAAAATCTCGCTTTTGCGAGATTTTTTTTATTCCAATTAATTAGCTTAATATTATTTCAAAAGGGTAGAAATTTGATCGGCTAATTCCTCACCAATTCTATCCTGAGCTTCCATTGTAGCCGCACCAATGTGTGGAGTAAGACTGGTATATGGGCTCATAAGAATACTGATTTTTGGATTAGGTTCATTTTCAAATACATCCAACCCAGCATATTTTAGTTTTCCGTCTTCTAAGGCTTCTAAAAGTGCTTCCTCATTAACAACCCCACCACGGGCGGTATTAATAATTGCAGCATTATCTTTCATCATTGCAATTTCTTTTGCACCTATTACACTTTGTCCTGCTCCTGAAATATGAACGGTTACAAAATCAGAATTATTCAATAGCTCTTTTATTGAAACTGGTGTGATTTTAGTTTTTAAGGATTGGCCGTCGGCAAATTCTACATCCAAATCAAAAGGATCTTTGAAAAAAGAATCATGACCCATAATATTCATTCCCAAACCGTAAGCCATTTTCGCTACTTCACGACCAATTCTTCCAAGACCAATAATACCAATGGTTTTTCCTTTTAATTCAGAACCTCCACCGTAGTTTTTCTTAAGGGCTTTAAAATTAGTATCACCTTCTAGAGGCATTTTTTGGTTGCTATCAAAAAGAAAACGCACCATTCCAAAAAGGTGGGCGAATACCAATTCGGCAACTGATCTAGAACTAGCAGCAGGTGTGTTAATTACATGAATCCCCTTACTACGGGCATATTCCACATCAATATTGTCCATACCTACACCACCCCGACCAATTAATTTTAATTGTCCGCCTAAAGCGTCAATTAAATCTTGGCGAACTGTTGTTGCACTTCTTACAAGGATGGCCTCAACATTATTTTCTTTACAATAGGCAAGCAATTGATCTTGGGCAACTTTTGAAAGGTCCACTGTAAATCCAGCTTCTTCAAGTTTTGTTTTTCCTGATGGTGAAATACCATCATTTGCTAATATTCTCATTTTATTTTTTGATTTCAGTTATGCGTGTTTTTTCGCTAGTTCTGCCATAACATCGGTAAGTACTTTTACGCTTTCCAATGGAAGGGCATTGTACATGCTAGCTCTATATCCACCAACACTTCTATGACCATTTATTCCGCTAATTCCCGCAGCTTTCCACATTGAATCAAATTCCTCAGAAAGATTTTCATCATTTAGTAGAAAACAAACATTCATATTGGATCGATCTTCTTTTACCGCAGTTCCTTTAAACAAAGGATTCGAATCAATTTCGGAATAAATAAGATCCGCTTTTTGTTCATTTCTGTTTTCAATCCAAGAAACACCGCCCTTGCTTTTCATCCATTCCATGGTAAGCATTGAAACATAAACAGCAAAAACTGGAGGAGTATTAAACATGGAATCCTTACTAATATGGGTAGAGTAATCCAAATAGGCGGGAATATCTCTTCCAGACTTTCCTAAAATTTCATCCTTTACAATTACAAGAGTTGCTCCAGCTGGGCCCATGTTTTTCTGAGCGCCGGCATAAATAAGGTCAAATTTTGAAACGTCGATTGTCCTGCTGAAAATATCAGAAGACATATCGCATACCATTAAACAATCCGGTTCTGGAAAGGATTTCATTTGGGTTCCAACAATGGTATTATTAGAAGTGCAATGGAAATAATCAATATCTGAGGGAATTGTATATCCCTTGGGAATGAAATTGAAATTGGCATCTTTAGAACTCCCAACAACGTTTACCTCTCCAACTCTTTTGGCTTCTTTTATCGCGTTTTTGGCCCAAGTTCCGGTTTCAGTATAGGCTGCGGAACCGCCTTCATTTTTCATTAGGTTATAAGCTACCATAATAAACTCTAAACTAGCACCGCCCTGTAGGAAAAGGACAGAATAACCTTCTGGTACATTCAGTAATTCCTTTACGAGGCTTACGGCTTTGTCCATAACGGCTACAAAGTTTTTGCTTCTGTGGCTGATTTCTATAAGGGATAAATCAAGGTTGTCGAAATTTAATACAGCATCGGATGCTTGCTTTAAAACCTCCGGAGGAAGAATACATGGTCCGGCAGAGAAATTGTGTACTTTCATAATAGTTGAATGAGCTATCTTAATTTGCCCCAAAAATAACAAAATTGAAAAGGCTAGCGCCCTATTTGAAGGTTATTATTATTTGCTAATCTGGTTAACATTAAATAATTACCAAACCAAGTCTGGGTCATTAGTGTAATGATTTAAATTTTCAGTTAAGTAGTTTCAGCTTTTTCTTAATTCTAAGTTTTAAAATCCATAAAACAATTAATTTAGCAGCCTTTTAATTAATAACTATGTCTGAAACCACCCAAAGTTTCCAAATTCAGGGCATTAATGCTCTCGAGTTATGTGAGGAGTTCGGAACTCCCATTTATGTTTATGATACTGCCAAAATGGAAAGTCAGTATAAACGCTTGAAGGATGCTTTTAAGGGAAGTAAGATGAAAATTAACTACGCCTGTAAAGCGCTAACAAATATTAACGTTTTGCGATTTTTTAAGTCGCTTGGAAGTGGTTTAGATACTGTTTCAATCCAAGAAGTACAGATTGGCTTAAAGGCTGGTTTTTCTCCGGAGGACATCATGTTTACTCCCAATGGAGTTTCCATTCAAGAAATAAAAGAGGCTGTTAATTTAGGAGTAAGAATTAATATCGATAATCTAAGTATACTAGAACAGTTTGGAAGTGAATATGGAAATTCATATCCAGTTTGTATTCGAATGAACCCACACATTATGGCTGGAGGAAATTTGAAAATTTCGACGGGCCATATTGACTCTAAATTTGGAATTAGTATTCACCAATTAAGACATTTAGGAAGGCTTATTAAAAGTTTGAACATAAATGTTGAAGGTTTGCACATGCATACCGGTAGTGATATTTTGGATGTGGATGTTTTTCTTAGAGGAGCAGAACTGTTGTTGGATATAGCCCATGATTTTAAAGATTTGAAATTTGTAGATTTTGGTAGCGGATTTAAAGTCGCCTACAAACCGAATGATTTTTCTACGGATATAGAGGAACTGGGATCAAAAATGACCGCTTTATTCTCCAAATTCTGTAAAGAATATGGAAGAGAATTAGAGATTGAATTTGAACCAGGGAAATTTTTGGTGAGTGAGTCTGGATATTTTTTCACAAAAGTGAATGTGATAAAACAAACCACTGCAACTGTTTTTGCAGGTGTTGATACTGGGTTAAACCACATGATTCGCCCAATGTTTTACGATGCATATCATCATATTGAAAATGTTTCGAATCCTTCTGGGAGACAAAGAATTTACACTGTCGTTGGATATATTTGCGAAACAGATACATTCGCAAATGATCGTCAGATTGCGGAAATAAAAGAGGGTGATATTTTGTGTTTTAGAAATGCCGGAGCCTATTGTTATACAATGAGTAATAATTACAATAGTAGATTTAAACCTGCGGAGGTATTGATCCACAATGGCAAGGCCCAACTTATTACAAAAAGGCAGGAATTGGAGGATATTCTTAGAAACCAAATTGAAATTGAACTATGAGCGACTTTATAATTAGAAAGGGAGAAGCTAGGGATATTCCGAGTTTAATGAATCTTATTTATGACTTGGCAGTTTTTGAAAAGGCGCCAGAAATGGTAATTAATACCAAAGAAAAATTATTGGAAGATTGGCAAAATCACAAATCCTTTGATTTTATAGTTGCTGAATTGGATAAGGATATAAAAGGAATTTCCTTGTTTTACCCGAGATATTCTACTTGGCAGGGGAGGTGTTATTATTTGGAGGATTTATTTGTAAAACCAGAATGCCGAGGTTTGGGTATGGGTTTAGCACTTCTAAATAAAACGGCAAAAACGGCAAAAGAAAATGGAGCTAATCGATTGGATTGGCAAGTTCTAGATTGGAATAAATCAGCTGTGGAATTTTATGAAAACCAAGGCGCCATGGTAGAAAAAGAATGGTGGAATTGCAAAATGGTTTTGGATAACTTCTAAGAATAAACAATAAAATAAAAGGCCGCTATTTTCCAAGGTAGCGGCCTTTTTTATGAATATACATCCTTTTTAATCCAATTCCTTAGCAATCTTTTTCAAATCTCCCTTATCCAAATTATAAGAGTTTACCTCATATTTTTGAAAAAGAAGCTGTCCATTGGTATTGTAAACGGAATAATATTTATCATCTCCACATTGAACATAAAGTAAAACATAATCTCCTCCTGCCTCTGGATCCAATAGCAAAGCATCCAAATCTTCAGTGAGCATTAATTCATGGTCATAAGGGTATTTGTCAAATAGTTCTTCCTCAGTTTGGTCGGTCAATTCCTTGCTGAGTTTATCCTTGGTAGTTAACGCGTAATCTGGGTAAAAAAGAATATTATTACTCAAATCAATTAGTAGGTCGGGGTTTTCGTAATCTTCTTTATGAGCAAAGCCCTGTCCTGCAGAAAGTTGGTCGCTCATAAATTGCAAATAGAGTTTCAAAAATCCAGGGCTCCAATTATAAGCTGTAGATTTTGAATAGAGGTAGTTTATTTTTTCCTTTCTATTTTTTAATTTGATAAGAACTTCAACATCCTCGTGGCTCGTAAACAAATCCAATCTGGCAAAAGTCTTTTTCTCTTTACCCTTTTTTAGCCAAAAATGCAGAAACACTTTAATGTCCGACTCCGTTTTTGTGCCTAAAGATGGATGAACTTGAGTAACTGTTTGAATATCCAAAGTGGCAAAACTAAAGCCTCGTTTGCGGTCATATTTAGGTAGGTTTGCAATATCATCTAAAATTATTGGGGAAAATGTCCAGGATTTAATTGCCTCTGTAAATCCTGCTAAATGAGCCGAATCCTTATCGCCATAAAAAATAACCAGGGTAGCTCTTTTTACCTTTTTTAGATCCGGCGTTTTAATTTCTCCATTGCCTGTTCTCTTGGTGGTGTTTTTTATTGTTCCAATATTAATTTGAGCAAAACCAGTGAAACTTAGAGCAAACAAGAGGCTAAGGCAATAAATAATTTTAAATCTCATATAGAAATAGGTATTTGGGTTATGATTTTTCTTCTAAGGTTTACAAATATATCAATCTGAGTTAAAGTCTCTAGTCAAACTTTATTAGTTTGCTAATTGTCATTTTTTTGTTTTCAATAATTGCAGTTTAGTGTCAATTCTTAAATTCGCTGAAAATTTTTCAATGAAGGTTTTTAAATTCGGAGGGGCATCAATTAGGGATGCAGCAAGTGTTAGAAATGTATTTAATGTTTTAAAACATTATCGCAATGAAGATTTGTTGATCGTTGTTTCCGCAATGGGGAAATCCACAAATGCATTGGAAAGTATTTTAGAAAGCTACATTAAAGGCAAAAAGGATTTATCCGAAGGGATTGAGAATCTAAGGGCTTTTCACTTTGAAATATTAAAAGAATTATTCCCAAATAAAACCCACAGAATTTATAATGAGGTAGAAATAACCCTAAGTCAGTTGGAAATTATTACCCAAACCCGTAGCGAGGAGGATTATAATTTGCTTTATGATAAAATTGTCCCCCACGGTGAAATAATTTCTACTAAAATCATTTCAGCATTCTTGAATGATCAAGATTATTCGAATGAGTGGCTGGATGCCAGAAAATTGGTAAAAACCGACAAGAACCACCGTTTTGCTCGAGTGGATTGGGAACAAACTCAAAACCTAATTCAAGAAAAAGTAAAGCCGGGTAAAAACTATGTTGTGCAAGGTTTTATTGCCTCGGATGAGGATTGCAATTCCACAACTTTAGGGCGGGAAGGATCGGATTATACTGCTTCTATTTTTGCCTATTCTTTGAATGCTGATGAGGTTATAATTTGGAAGGATGTACCAGGGATTTTAAATGGAGATCCAAAAGTATTTGAAAAAACAGAATTGCTTAATCAATTGAGTTTCAAAGAAGCCATCGAATTGGCTTATTATGGAGCCTCGGTTATTCACCCAAAAACGATTCAACCGCTACGAAAAAAAGGAATTCCACTTTTTGTAAAGTCTTTTATTAATTCAAAAGATCCTGGGACCAGAGTTGGGAATGGCCTAGACCTGGAACCCTTTTTACCTTGTTTTATCAAGAAAGAAAACCAAGCCTTAATTACCATTTCAACTAAGGATTTAGCCTTTATTGTTGAAGATCATTTGAGTAAGGTTTACAATATTTTTCATGAATTTGGAGTAAGGGTGAATTTGTCTCAGAACACCGCGGTGAGTACTTCCTTCTGTATTAACAATGATCCTATTATTTGTCCGAAAATATTAAAAGCCTTGCAGACTGAGTTTAGCACAACATTTAACACTGGCGCTAATTTATTTTCGGTAAGACATTACGATGAAAAATCAAAAATGATCGTTAAGGAAAGTGGGAAAGTTCTTTTGGAACAAATTAGTAGGAACACATACCAAGTGGTGACGATTCCTCAGGAATAATAAAATTTTCTTCATTTTTTTAAAACCAAATTTCTTTTGCCAAGCGAAATGTATTTGCATGGGCTTTAACTATATCCGATATTTTCTCTGAATATCCGCCCCCCATGTTAATAGCTAAAGGAATTTCATGGTTTTTGCAGGTTTGTAAAACGAATCGATCCCTTTCTTTGCACCCCTGTTGGCTTAATCCCAATCTACCAAGTTTGTCTGTCTTTAAAATGTCTACACCACTCTGGTAAAAAACAAACTCTGGATTTAACTTTTGGATTAACTGGCTCAAGTTTTTCTGAAGTAAATCCAAGTACTGCTGATCCTCAATTCCGTCCTCCAAGCCAATATCTAAATTTGATTTTTCTTTGTGCAAAGGGTAGTTGTTTTCACCATGCATGGAGAAAGTGAAAACGCGATCTTCCTTTTCCATAATTTTCGCCGTTCCATTGCCTTGGTGAACATCGAGATCTACAATTAATATTTGTTTAATGTTTTGATGATCCAATAAATAATGAGCAGCAATGGCACTGTCATTTAATAGGCAAAAGCCTTCTCCACTTTCTTTATAGGCATGATGGGTTCCTCCAGCTGTATTAAGGGAAACTCCAAATTCCAATGCAAAATTACTTGTGTCAATTGTGCCTTGGCAAATTCGGATTTCTCTTTCAACCAATTCTTTACTTAATGGAAACCCAGTTTTTCGTTCTTCTTTTTTACTAAGATTTTGGTTTTTTAATTTCTCCCAATACTCTTTAGAATGGGTCCTTAAAAGTTGGGATTCTTCCAATGGTTTTGGAGCAAAGAAATTTTCCTCAACACAGGTGCCGTCATACAGCAACTGCTGCGGTAAAAGGGAATATTTTTCCATGGGAAACCGATGCCCTTCAGGAAGCGGATGGTGATAAATTGGGCTGTATGCAATTTTAAGCATTCCGCAATTTTCGATGCTGCTTTAGCGTAATTCTGCCTTTATCTGGTGCTCCAAAGAGGAGATTATTTTCCCCATCATTTTATCTACATCCTTGTCGTTTAAAGTTTTGCTATCATCTCTAAACTTAAAACTTACTGCATAAGATTTTTTCCCTTTTGCAAGGTTCTTCCCTTCATAAACATCAAACAAATTGATGTCTCTCAGCAGCTTTCGTTCTGCTCTAGAAGCAATTTCTTTAATCTCCGAATAATTTATTTTTTCATCCACCAAAAGAGCTAAATCTCTTCGTACTTCTGGGAATTTTGGGATATCCTTATATTGTACTTTTACCTTTTTAGCTTTGGAGGAAATGTATTTCCAATCAAAATCTGCATAGTAAACATCTTGTTTAATGTCCATTTTTTCCAATAAGGATTTTGACACTTTTCCTAAGCTTACAATTGTTTTATTATTTAGAACAAAATCCAACCCGTTGCTAAGAAAAGAATGATTTTCCTGTTCCTTTTCGCTGATATTGTTAAAGCCTAAACTTTTAATAATATGATTTACCTCTGCCTTTATACTGTAAAAGTTAGATAGAGATTTAATGTCATTATTCCAACTTTCTGGCTTTTCAAGACCTGCAATCCAAATTCCTAATCTGGAGCTTTCTGAGAAATCTTCACCATTTTTAGTATAGGTTTTTCCAAACTCATACATTTTAATATTAGAGCGTTGGCGATTCATATTATAGGTCATCACTTCCAATCCGCCAAAAAGTAAATCCTGACGCATTACCTCCAAATCCTTGCTCAATGGATTCAGCATTTTTATGGAATTCTCATCCTTATAGCCGTTCCCATCGAAATATTTTGGTTTTGTGAGGGAGTTGTTCATGATTTCAGCATAGCCCCTACCACTCAATACTGTGCTTATTTTCTCACGATAGGAGGCTTCGCTTTTCGAGTCCGTTTGTGCAACCGAAATATGCATTTTACTTCCAAATTCAATGGCGTTAAAACCATAAATCCGAAGAACTTCCTCTATTAAATCTGCCTCCCTAGTTACGTCCGCTCTATAAGTTGGAACGGAAACCAATAAATGGCGATCCGATTTTGAAACCAATTTAATATCTAAACTTTCCAAAATGCTAATCACCCTTTTTTCTTCAATCTCTTGTCCAATCAACTTGGTCATCCGATCCAAGCTTAATTGTACTTCTAATGGTTCAATAATATTGGGGTAAACATCCAAAATATCCATTGACACTTCACCACCAGCCAACTCCTGAATTAACAAGGCGGCTCTTTTTATAGCATAAATACCCATGTTCGGATCAACCCCTCTTTCATATCTAAAGGAAGAGTCGGTATTTAAACCGTGACGTTTTGCCGTTTTACGAACACTAACTGGATTGAAATAAGCACTTTCTAAAAATAAATTTGTGGTTTCATTGCTAACGCCTGAGTTGAGTCCGCCCATAGTACCTGCGATCACAAGTCCATTTTTGGCATCACAAATCATTAGGTCATTTTCGTCCAATTCTCTTTCCTTATCATCTAGAGTGGTGAATTTTGTACCTGACTTTAATTTTTTTACAATAATCGATTTCCCTTCAATTTTATCAGCATCAAAAGCGTGCAAGGGGTGACCTGTTTCGTGTAAAACATAGTTGGTTATATCCACCACATTATTGATAGGTCCTAAGCCGATTGCTTTTAGCCTGTTTTGCAGCCACTCTGGTGATGGCGCTACCTTTACGCCACTAATTGAAACTCCGGTATATCTCGGACAAGCTTCCTCATCTTCCACTTCTATGCTGATTGCGAGGTCCTGATTACTAACTTTAAAGGCCTGAATTGAAGCTAATTCCAATCCTACTTTTTCTTCCCCTAATCGCAATAAAGCTGCCCTTAAATCTCTAGCTACACCATAATGACACATGGCGTCCGTTCTATTCGGTGTAAGTCCAATTTCAAAAACAAAATCCGATTCTACTTTAAAATACTCCGCCGCTGGCATACCAACTTTTGCTTCGTTTTCTAATACCAAAATTCCATCATGGGATTGTCCAAGATTTAGTTCATCCTCGGCACAAATCATCCCTTGACTAAGTTCGCCTCTAATTTTACTTTTCTTGATTTCGAATTGGTCCTCATCACCATAAATGATGGTGCCAACAGTAGCCACCAAAACTTTTTGTCCTTTTGCCACATTTGGTGCCCCGCAAACAATAGATAAAAGCTCTTCTGCTCCTACATCAACTGTAGTTTTCTTCAATCGGTCTGCATTTGGGTGTTGCTCACAGCTCATTACTTCGCCAACAAGCACACCCTTCAAGCCACCTTTAATAGATTCTACTTCTTGTAGCCCTTCAACTTCAAGTCCTGTATCCGTTAATATTGTTGACACTTTTTCTACGTCAAGGTCAATATCTATATATTCCTTAAGCCACTTATAAGAAATTTTCATTTCAATAAAATTTTGGGTAGCAAATGTATTATTTATAATAATTGTGCTTGGATTAAATCGATGATAATCCTGAAATTAAATGAGCTTCGACCAAGCTTAAAGAAAATATTCATTTTCTCATTATGAATTTTAATTTTGCCAATCCTTAAATTGTGTCGAAATGATCCAAAATGAAATTGCCGAAAATTTAATTAGAATTAAAAATTCCCTTCCTGATGGGGTTGAGCTAATTGCCGTTTCTAAGACTAAGCCTGTTGAGGATATTCGAGTGGCTTATAATGCTGGGCAAAGAGATTTTGGTGAAAACAGGATTCAGGAAATGGCTGAAAAGTTTGAGGTCTTACCGAATGACATTCGTTGGCATATGATTGGTCATGTGCAGGGGAATAAAATGAAATATATGGCTCCATTTGTATATATGGTGCATGGAATGGATAAGGAGAAAAGATTTAAGGAGCTAAATAAGGAGGCGCAAAAAAATAATAGAGTAATCAATTGTTTGGTACAGATCCATATTGCTAAGGAGGAAAGTAAATTTGGCTTTAGTTTTGACGAAGCAAATGCGTTTTTGGCCAAGGATCTAAAGGAAATTTATCCAAATCTAAACGTTTGTGGATTAATGGGAATGGCAACCAATACCTCAGATTCCGAGCAGGTGAAAAGGGAATTTGGTGCTTTAAATGATTTCTTCTTGATGAGCAAAAAAAAATCGCCCTCAATCCATTTTAACATTCTTTCAATGGGGATGAGTGGCGATTATCCATTAGCAATAGAGCAGGGGTCTAATAGGGTTAGGATAGGTTCCTCAATATTTGGAACAAGAAATCAATAATAATCGTATTCCGTTCTTCCGATGTTTATCGCAAGCCTCAATCCAAATACAGGTCTAATGCCTTGGTAAGAAGGAACGAAAAAATCATCTGATTTAAAAGCCGATTCATTGAGTTGTTGGTAATAGGCTAAACCAGCAAAAATGTCGGTGGAAAGCCTGCCATGGTATAATTCAATTCCAAAAATTCCTTCATATCCGAGTCTGTAACTGTTTTCAGAAAAATTCCTTTTTTCATAATTTAAAAAGGTGTTTCCATCCAATTGGGTTTCAAACCAATCTTCTCTTGCATATCCATGTTTGGTATAATCGCCTCGAATCCCATGTTTGAAGTAAATGAAATTATCAACATAACTTCTGTTGAGATAGATTTTTTGGTAGACAGAAATGTCATATCCAGTATAGCTTCTTTCCATCAGTAAGTCCCCATCAACTTCCACATCAGCGGCTATTAAGTGACCTTCAATTCGGCTGATGCCAAAACCCACAATTCGATTGTTAAAATAGCGGTGATTCACATCAAATGACATCTGTAGTAACACCAAATTGGAAAAGGTCATTCCGATTTGCCAATCGTGTTTAGGGTAAACGGGACGATCTATTTCTTCTTGAGTTTTTTGATCCGTTTCAGCCTCACCCATCGTTTGGGCAAACATGCTTATTGAAAAGAACAAAATCAATGTTAGTAAGCTAAGCTTTTTCATTTTTTCATTTTTAAATTTCGCTTAATAATGTCAATTGCCCATTTTTAAACCGGTATTGTTTTATTCCCTCAGAGGAAGTTATGATCATTAAATCACCATTTGGAATAATATCAACCGCAGGAATATCTTCAATAGCATTTAAAAGTTTCAACTTGGTAGGATCTGAAACATCAAAAACCTTCACACCATTATCGCAAATTAATAGTGTATCCCCATAAAGACCTAAGCCTAGGGGCTTGATTAGTGGAAAGGAATTTACTATAAAAGGTTGGTTTAATTGCTCAATATTTACAATATCCAACTGGTTGATATTTCGCCCACAAAAGATATTACCAGGATCTGAGTGCAAAGTGACATAAGCAAATTTGTTATTGGCAACCACTGGGTCGCAACTAACAATATGACTATAGGTGCTAATCAAATTTACATTTGGCGGATTGGCGATATCATAAATATGCATTCCACTTGTAGTTCCAATAAAAAGGGTTGCAGAATCTCTAGCGAAAATGGTTTCTACATCTACATTAAGGTCTTTATTACTCAGGTAAACGGGATCCGCGGGGTTGGATAAATTAAACAATTTAAGATTTTGCTGATCTACTATATATAGGTAGTCTTTAACAACAACAAAACGAGCTAAGCTCCCACCTTGTCCTGTTAATGTTCCATCTGTAGAGGAAAAACCTGCTTCGGATTCGCAAGAATTAAAGATTAAAACGAGTGCGATAAAAGGAATGATTAGCTTTTTCATTTTAGGATCCATTTTACAATTACTGTATTTTCAGGTCTATTTTCGGCAGTGTATTCAGAAGGAATTCCAAAAACATCTGGCGGTCGTAATTCTGGAAAAACATTTTCGTTTCTATCCAAAAATTCAATGGAATTTCCATTTGCAACTCTAAAAGTTACCAGGTCTCGAGTATTGTCGGCATAGAAAATATCCTCTCTAATTGATATATCTATATTTCCAGGAATGGTAATGAATCCTTTGGCCACAGGATTGGAAGGATCACTATTGTCGTAAACATGAATGCCTTCAAATTTTTCATTAATAAAAAGCAGGTCACCTTTTATGTATATTTTCCCTGTTGTACCCAAAATTTTTGGTTCTACCCATTTTATGGAACTCTCCAACGCGGTTCGAGTCATGAGAACAGGTTGGTACTCAGAATAGTAACCAGTTTCGTAGGGCTCCACATAGCAAGAGCTAATGAGTAAAGGGATGGTAGCTCCCAATAGCCAGATTATTTTTTTCATAGTAGTAGGTTTGTGATCTTAGTCACGTAATAAATTATAAAAAGGTTAGGTTTTGGCATTTTATTGAGCTCTATTTTAATAGAAATCAAATTCAAATAAGGGTTTTTAAGCTATGTGAATATAGTATTTCTAAAATTAAAATTCAAGGTTTTAAAATATTTGAAATCAACAAATTGAAGCTTTTTAAAATCGAATAATAATTGATTTTGGAAATGTCATTAACCGCTAAAATTGTACTTATATTTGCCACGTGTATTGCGTATTAGATATAGAATCAACAGGTGGACCTTTTGGGAAGGAATCCATTATGGAAATCGCCCTTTTTCGTTTTGATGGTGTGGAAATAGTGGATCAATTAATTAGTTTGGTTCATCCGGATCGGGAGATTCAAAAATATGTTTCCAAAATTACAGGGATTACATCCAAAATGCTGGTAAGAGCTCCTCGTTTCCATGAAATTGCCAAGCGTATTCTAGAATTAACGGAAGGGGCTGTTTTAGTTGGCCACAATGCTGAATTTGATTACCGGATGCTGAGGCAAGAGTTTGGAAGATTAGGATATCCTCTTGAATTGCAAACTCTTGATACTATTCCCCTTGCCGAAAAACTTATTCCTGGATTAACTTCCTACGGGCTGGATAGAGTTTGTGACGAATTGGGAATTTATCGTGGTCAAAAACACAGGGCGGAAGGAGACGCAAGAGCCACCTTGGATTTGTTGATAATGCTGCTTGAAAAGGACCAGAGGAAAGATATTAGCATTCTAAACCAAAGCATCCAGAATAACGATCCTATCCAGGATAAAATCCAAGATTTAAAAAGGTCGGTTAAGGCAAATCGCGGTATCTATTACCTTCACAATAAAAAAGGTCAGTTACTGTATTTGTCTACATCAGAAAATATAAAGAGCTCTCTTAACAAACTTTTCATTGCTGAAAATGACATATCTAAAAAATTAGTTGAAGAGGTTTATTCTGTTGAAGCTGTTTCCACAGGAAATTGGTTGGTTGGTCAGATAAAAAAACTTGAGGAGGCTAAAAAAGCGAAACCGAAATTCAATGAGATCACGAAACCAAAATTTGGGTTTGCTCTTGTAGAAGATGATTCCCCAAACGATAAACTATTAAGAGTTACCCCATTAGAAAAAACGATTTCTGTGGAACCCTTGGTTAAAATTTCATCCCTAAAAGAAGGTTATCGTGCAATTCGGATGATGAGAAGGTCTTTAAATCAAGAGCAAAAAGAAGAGCTTTTAAAATTATTGAAAAAATTTCCAGACCAAGCTATATTTAGTGGAAAAGGAAGATCAAATGCCGAAAAATGTGCCTTTATTGTTGAAGGTCAAAAACTAATAGCCTATTATTATTTTAGGCTTAATGAGGAAATTGGAGATCCAAAACGACTTTCCAAAAGCAGGGTACCCATCGATGATTCGGATATTTTAACTCATTTATTAAAAATAGGCATTGTTAGTGGAGAATATAAATTGGTTCAAAAACACGGAATAGTAGTCTAGAATAATTTAAAGCCAATTCCAACTAAAATTTGACTTGCTCTAGCATCAGTTGCATAATCTTCTCCTTCAATTTGTATACTATCGGCCATTTTGCTAAAAGCTCCTTCATACCGGATATCAATACAAATATTTTTCACGTCTAAACCAATCCCAGCTTGGTAGCCCCAAGTAGCGTCTTTTACGCCTTTCTGAAAAGCTTCGTTTGGTTCGCTTATAGTGAAGCTCATAACTGGACCGGCATTTAATCGCAGGGGTCCCAGTTTTTTTCCTAATAAAATGGGAATATCAAAACGGTTAAATTCAAAATCGAAGGTTTTTACTTCATTGGATATACTTGTGCTGCTTATCTCATAATTAATATAAGTGTACAAAAGTTCTGTACGAATATGAAACAATGGAAGGTTGATATTGGCATATAATCCACCGTGAAAACCGATTTTTTGATCGCCAGTATTTAGATTGTCAATAGTTTGCTGACCTTCAAATTCTTTAATCTCCAATTCTTGAAGGTTAATCCCAGCCTTAATTCCCAAATTTATTAATTGAGCTTTTGCCGGGTTGAATAATGAAAAAAGGACTAGTAAAAAGGCGCTGTATTTTAAGTTGCGGTTCATTTGATCAATTCTTTAATGGCTTTTTCGGTATTTTTAAAAATACGGGCTTCTAGATCAATATTTTCATCATCTGTCTGAAATTTTTCACCAGTGATACTTTCATAAAGTTCAATATATCTTTCGCTTACACTTTTGATGAAATCATCCGACATGTCAGGTATTTGCTGCCCTTCCTTCCCTTGGAATCCATTTTCAATTAACCATTGTCTCACAAATTCTTTTGACAATTGCTTTTGTGGAAGATTCGATTCTAAATTTCTGGAATAATCAGCCAAATAAAAATAGCGACTGCTATCGGGGGTGTGAATTTCGTCTATAAGGATAATTCTTCCTTCAGAATCCTTTCCAAATTCATATTTGGTGTCCACTAAAATCAATCCTTGCTTATTGGCAAATTCCTGACCTCTAGCAAAAAGATTTCTCGTTATTTCCTCTAGCTGTAAATAATCCTCCTCACTTACAATTCCTTGATTTAATATTTCTTCTCGAGAAATATCTTCATCATGATTTCCCATTTCTGCCTTTGTAGTTGGGGTAAGAATTGGTTTTGAAAAAGCTTCATTTTCCTTCATCCCGTCTGGCATTTCCACTCCACAAATCATTCTTTTTCCAGAATTATATTCTCTCCATGCATGGCCGGTAAGAAAACCTCGAATCACCATTTCTACCATAAAAGGATCTGCCTTTTTGCCAATTGTCACCATAGGGTCAGGACAGTTTATTTTCCAATTTGGGATGATGTCGCTAGTTAAATCCAAAAATTTATTGGCGATCTGGTTTAAAACCTGACCTTTATATGGAATGCCTTCCGGTAATACCACGTCAAAAGCAGAAATTCTATCGCTGGCTACCATCACCAGCAAATCTTCATTAATACTATAAACATCTCGAACCTTGCCTTTGTAAAATTTACTTTGTCCAGTCAACTTAAAGTTGGTTTCCCTCAGTGCTTTATTTGTCATCTTCCTTGTCGTAAGCTTTAATAATATTTTTCACCAATCCATGGCGGATCACATCCCCTTCGTTTAAGTGGATAAAAGAAATTCCTTTGATTTTGCTGAGTATTTTTTGGGCTTCATTTAATCCAGATGCTTGTTTTTTAGGAAGGTCAATTTGACTAGCATCGCCAGTAACCACAAATTTGGCATCCATTCCCATACGGGTCAGAAACATTTTCATTTGACTACGAGTTGTGTTTTGAGCCTCATCTAAAATTACAAATGCGCCGTCCAAGGTTCTTCCCCGCATAAAAGCCAATGGAGCAATTTGTATTACACCAGTTTCCAGGTAATAGGTTAATTTTTCGGCAGGAATCATATCTCTAAGTGCATCGTAAAGAGGCTGCATATAGGGATCCAATTTTTCTTTTAAATCTCCAGGAAGAAACCCTAAATTTTCACCAGCCTCTACAGCAGGTCTGGTAAGAATAATTCTTTTAACTTCTTTATTTTTTAAAGCCTTTACGGCCAAAGCTACTCCAGTATAAGTTTTTCCTGTTCCTGCCGGTCCAATAGCGAAAAGCATATCGTTGGATTCGATGGCTTTGACCATTTTCCTTTGGTTTACGGTACGAGCTTTTATTGGCTGACCGTTGGATCCGTAAAGGATTAGGTTATTGGCATTTTCACTTTCCTTGCTGTCCATTTCCCCTTTTAAAATTCTTTCCAGTTGATTTACTGTCAATGAATTGTATTTGTTTAGATGACGGATAATTTCCGCTATCCCATCTTCAAATTGGGCAATATTTTCTTCGGTGCCGTTTATTTTGAGGGAATGCCCTCTGGCTGTAATTTTTAATCCCTTGAAGTGAGATTTTAGAAGATTTAGATATTTATTGTTACTACCATAAATATCACGCGGATCAGCGTTTTCAATTAGAATGGTTTTTTCTATCAATGTGGTATTAATAACTATTTTAAGTACTGTGTTGCAGCGCTAAATATTGATTACTTTTGGCGTCAAAAGTAAGGATTTTGAATCTCAAATCGTTAGATTTTTTAAATCTTAAGGATCCTAAGCGTGCCAGTAATAACACTCACATCTGATTATGGATTAACAGACCATCATGTGGCCTCTGTTAAAGGTGCTTTGATTAAGGAAATGGAAGATTGCCACCTTGTGGATATCTCCCATTTAATTGAGCCCGGAAATTTTTTCGAAGCTGGATTTGTGGTAAGGAATTGTTATCAAGACTTTCCCAAAGGAACAGTACATTTAATTGCGGTGCAGGAGCTAGTAGAAAATGACAGGCTTCTGGTTGCCGAAATTGATGAGCATTTTTTTATTGCTGCAGATCAAGGAATGATCACTTTAATTAATCCCGAAGTAAAAATTTCTAAAGTTGTAGAGGTAAATTTACGTCAGGATAAAACATTGTTTCCGGCAAGGGATATTATGACGAAAGCCGCATTGCATATTATTCGTGGTGGTTCTATGGATTTATTGGGAAGGCGAGTTGAGGATTATAAAGAAAGTACCATAATGAGGCCACGAATAACAAATGAAGGGTCTGTAATTTTGGGAAGTGTAGTTTATATTGATAATTATGGAAACTTAATTACTAATATTTCAAGGAAAATATTTCTTGAAGCTTCAAAGGATAGGGAGCCAGAGATTTTGTTGCCAAGAAGGCGAACCATTAAGAAAATCCAGGATAATTATTTTCCTTCGTCGCCAGGAAGTGTTATTGCATTATTCAATTCCCAAAATTTATTGGAAATTGCGCTCAGCAGATCAAGAGGTAAGGAATATAATGGGGCAAATACTTTATTAGGAATAGAAGTTCAAGGAACGATAAGCGTAAGTTTTAAATGATAGTAAGAATTGTAAAAATGACTTTTGAACCCAGCAAAGTTCCTGAGTTTTTAGCGAATTTTGAAAAAAATAAAAATAATATCCGAAATTTTAAAGGATGTCATAAGTTGAGGTTGCTAAAGGGTTTAAATGATGAGAATGTATATTTCACCTATAGTTGGTGGGATAATGAAGAGGCCTTAAATCAATATAGAATTTCGAATTTGTTTAAAGGAGTTTGGTCAAAAACCAAAACCTTATTTATTGAAAAACCTGAGGCTTGGAGCCTTGTTAATGCTGTAGAATTATAATATATGAGAGCTTTAATGCTAAAGGAAATTAGAAGTTTCCTAAATTCTATAACTGGCTATTTGGTAATCATAGTTTACTTGCTGATAAACAGTGTGTTTTTGTGGTTATTCTCTGGTAATTTTAATCTTTTGGATGGAAATTATGCAAGCGTAGATAGTTTATTTATTATCTCCCCATGGGTATTTATGTTTTTGATTCCAGCTATAACAATGAGGATGTTTGCGGATGAAAAAAAGGGAGGAACCATGGAATTGCTTTTAACCAAACCCTTATCCGATATGAATATCGTGTGGTCTAAATTTACCGCAGGGTTTATTCTGGTTTTGCTTTCAATCTTGCCAACGGTCCTATATTATTATAGTATCTATCAACTCGGAAACCCAATAGGGAATATTGATAGCGGTAGTGTTTTTGGATCCTATATCGGATTATTACTGTTGGGCTCAAGCTATGTCGCTATCGGCGTATTTTCCTCCTCCTTAACAGATAATCAAATCATTAGTTTTTTAATTTCATTATTTCTATGCTTCTTCTTCTATATTGGATTTGAGGAGATATCGAGTTTGGAAATTTTTAATAATGCAGATTTAATGATTAAAGGATTGGGTATAAATGAACATTATAGTTCCATAAGCAGAGGGGTGGTTGATAGTAGGGATATTCTTTATTTCGGCGGATTAATATTCATTTTTGCCCAAGCAACAAGGTTGGTGCTTCAAAGTAGAAAATGGTAATGAAAAGTAGAAGATCAAAAGATTTTATCCGGTTTGTATTGGTAGTTGCCATTGTTATTTTGGTAAATATTATTGGTTCTTTAAAATTCTTTAGACTAGATCTTACGGCAGAGTCGAGATACAGCCTTTCGGATGCCACAAAGAATCTACTCGAAAGTTTTGACGAGATACTTTATGTAAAAATATATCTGGAAGGTGATTTTCCAGCAGGTTTTCAAAGATTACAAAGGGAATCCAAACAAATGTTGGATGAATTTCGTGCCTACAATCCCAGGATTGAATATGAGTTTATTAATCCAAATGAAGGGGAAGATGTAGAGATAAATGATGATATAAAGGAGCAATTGCAATTTAAGGGATTAAAACCTTACCAACTTCAGATCAATGATAAAGGAGGTACCTCTACCACCGATGTTTTTCCTGGGGCAATAATGAGCTATGGCGACAAGGAAATACCTGTATTACTGTTATTGGATCAAATGGGTGTAAGTCCCGAATCTCAAATCAATAGTTCTATTCAAACATTGGAATTTACCCTTGCAAATGCAATAAGAGGTTTGGTAGTTCAAGCAAGGCCTACAGTGGGATTTCTTCAAGGGCATGATGAATTGGAACCTCGGTTTGTGGCGGATTTTGCACGGACATTATATGAAAATTATGATGTAGATAAATTTGATATTCGAAAATATAAAAGCGATAGTACTGGGGAAGAACTTAGCATTTTAGGCCAGCAAAGAAGAATTAATCGATTCGATGCTTTGATTGTTGCAAAACCTAAAAAACCATTTAGCGATTTAGACAAATATCTTATAGATCAATATGTGATGAATGGGGGTAAGGTGATATGGCTGGTAGATGCCGTGCATGCCGAAATGGACAGCCTTACAAAAAGAGCTCAATTTTTGGCCTATCCAATTATTGATCAACTTCGGATTTCCGACATGCTTTTTAAATACGGTGCCCGAATTAATACAAATATTGTTCAAGATGCAATAGCTGGAGGGGTTTCGGATAGAAAGAGTATTAATAAATGGGTTTATTTTCCATTGATAATGCCTCAAGTAAAACATCCGATTACAAAGGACTTAAATGCGATCCAACTCAATTTTGCATCTACCGTAGATACCATTATGGCCAAAGGAATAAAGAAAACGATTTTATTGAAAACCTCGCCATATTCAACATTTTCACCCAGCCCCCACATGGTGAATTTGGGCAAATTGTATAATGAACCTCCACAGAGTTATTTTAATAAACAGAACCTGCCGGTTGGAGTTCTTTTGGAAGGGAATTTTGAATCTGCTTTTAAAAACCGAATCGCACCCAAGGAAAATACCGGGGAGGAAATAAAAATAAAAGAGAAAGGAGATTTTACACAAATGCTTGTTATTGGAGACGGAGATATTATTAGAAATCAGCTAAGTGTAGTTGATCCAAATATCCCAAAGGGAACTCCTTTACCACTGGGCTATGATCAATATACCGGTCAGCAATACGGGAATAGGGATTTATTACTTAACGCTGTAGATTATATGCTAGATGACTCAGGTTTGATCAGTATTAGGTCCCGAGAATTGAAATTGAGGTTATTAAATCCGCAAAAAATAAAGACCGAAAAGGGTTTTTGGAAGCTTTTAAATACAATTGTTCCAGTTTTATTAATTGTAATTATGGGTGTGGTTCTAACATTTTTAAGAAAAAGAAAATACGCGTAGCATGAATAAAAATTTGATTTACCTCATCTTATTTGTCCTTCTTTTGGGAATTGCAGGATGGTTGGTTTCCGAGAATAACAATACAGGAACAATTAGCAATAAAGGAAAGGAGGCATACGCGTTTACCATCGCAGATACGGCCTCAGTGGATAAAATTATAATCAAAGACAAAACTCCAAATGAAGTTATTCTCAGTCGATCAAATAAAGGTTGGTTGGTTAATGGAGATTTTAGAGCGCGAAAGGAAGCGATCCACACTTTATTAGAAACTTTGGCTCGGATGGAAATGAGAAGTTTCATCCAAGATAAAATGCAACAAACCGTAATTAAAAGAATGGCGGTTTATGGTAAAGAAGTTAATATTTATAAAAATGGGGAGCTCTACAAAATTTTATATGTAGGTACAGAAACCCCAGATGAAATGGCTACCTATATGATGTTAAAAGGAAGTGACCAACCTTTTGCAGTTCATATTCCGGGGTTTAATGGCTATTTGTCGTCTAGGTTCTTTTCTCAAGCCCATCTTTGGAGAAGTAGAGATGTAATTACAATTCCCTCCAATCATATAAGAGAAATTGAAATGGTTTATCCTGATTCAGCTGAAGCATCTTTTAAGTTGACTCGGTACTCTGCCGACAGTTTATTTGTTACTCGATTAAATGATGGCTCCATAGTGAAAAAGAGAAATGTAATTAATACCAATTTGTTTTTAAGTGCCTTCCGAAACCTAAAATATGAAGGCGTAATTATTCCAAGTGATAAGATTTTTTCAAAACAAGATTCGCTTTTATCCAGTACAGCAGTGTTTAAATTAAAGATTACGGATATTCAAGGGGAGCTAACTGAATTAAGCGGTTACCACATTAAAGCGCCTACAGAAAGTTACGATCCTGATGTGGCATTAAAAGAGTTTGATCCAGATAGGATGTATGGATTTATTAATAATAAACAAATGGTTTTGATCCAGTATTATGGACTTAGACATGTTCTAAAAGGACTAGGCTATTTTTCAAACCCTTGACTTTTTTAAATTACTTCTAAAAAGTAGGGTGGAAAAATTTTAAATCGCTCTATATTTGCTTTCCTTATATAAGAATATTGATTATGAAGTTTATAGTTTCTAGTGGTGCATTACTTAAGCAACTACAGGTTGTTGGTGGAGTTTTAAATAATAATAACACTCTGGCCATATTGGATAATTTTCTTTTTGAATTAAATGAAAATACACTCAGTATTTCTGCTTCTGATTTAGAAACTACAATAAGTTCCAATATAGAGGTGGATAGCACGGATACTGGTTTGGCAGCCGTGCCAGCCAGAATGTTGTTGGATGGTTTAAAAGCTTTACCAGAACAACCTGTTACCTTTATTTTCGATCCGTCTTCAAGTACGGTAGAAATGAGCTCTGATTATGGAAAATATTCACTGGCTTTTGTTGAAGGAGACGAGTTTCCAAAACTTCCAGAAATGGAGGATATTCACACCACTGTTATTCCAGGAGATACCCTAGGGTCTGCAATTAATAAAACTTTGTTCGCTGCTGGGAATGATGAGCTTAGACCCGTAATGTCTGGCGTGTTTTTTCAGTTTGCTAGTGATAGCCTAACTTTTGTAGCCACAGACGCTCATAAACTAGTTCGGTATAGAAGAACAGATTTAAGCAGTGATCATACAGTGGAGTTCATAATGCCTAGAAAACCTTTGACCATTCTTAAGAGCACATTGAGCTCTGGAGCGCAAGAGGTAAAAATTCATTACAATGATACAAACGCTCGTTTTGAGTTTGAAAATATCATACTTACCTGTAGATTAATTGACGGTAAATACCCAAATTATGAGGCGGTAATCCCAAAAGAAAATCCGAATAAAATGGAGATTGAAAGAGTTAGTTTCCATAGCTCAGTAAAAAGGGTGGCGATTTTCTCAAATAAAACAACACATCAAGTAAGATTGAAGTTGGCAGGATCTGAATTAAACGTTTCTGCTGAGGATATTGACTTTTCAAATAAAGCTCATGAAAGATTGAGTTGTAATTACCAAGGCGATGATATGGAAATTGGTTTTAATAGCCGTTTTCTAAGCGAAATGTTAAGCAACCTTGATTCCGATTCCATAAGTTTAGAAATGTCCGCTCCAAATAGAGCTGGAATTATATTGCCAAATGATGGATTAGAAGAAGGGGAAGATATTCTTATGCTGGTTATGCCAGTGATGCTAAACAGCTAATTTTTTTTCTTGCAGTGAAAATTCTTGTTGTAGGTGATGTCCATGGATGTTATTATACCCTAAAAAAGTTAATTACTGAAAATTGGAATCCCGAAGAGGAGTGTTTAGTGCAATTGGGCGACCTTATAAATAAGGGCCCTAACTCCATTAAATGCCTAAAATATTTTAAAAAACTTCAGAAAAAATATCCTTCTAAAGTGATTTTTCTTCGCGGAAATCACGAGCAAATGTTCTTGGACTATTTTCAAAAACAAAAGAAAAATCGATTTATCTCTGATCTAGTAAGAGAAATGGAATCTCAGGAAGTAAATGTTACTAAAATTTTAAAATGGCTTTCCAAAAGTGATTTGTTTTGGGAAAATGAGTCCGTTTTAATTTCCCATGCCGGAATTGGGAATTCTTGTAAAATACCCCTAGAAGAAAACGACCCGAAAGGAGTGCTTTATAACCGTGAAGGATTGAAAAACATCGGTCGATTACAAATTGCAGGACATACCATAGTTGAGGGAAATAAACCGCACTTTAACCCAAAAGAAAATGCCTGGCATATTGATACAGGAGCATGGATAAAAAAGAGTTTAACAGGTTTAAAGTTGAATGAAGACGCAACTAACATCACAGTTATAAAAGAGGCTCGTCATAAAAAGGACAATCAAAGTCTTTATTCACGCGGTATCCTGTGAATTTTATTAAGATACTATTCAAGTAGTTTTTGACTTGGTTAAGGATTTAGTTTCCATTAATTTTGCATTCCATAAATATTAAAACACGACATAATGATTAAAGGATTTTACAATGTACCCTTGGCAATGAATGAACCGATTTTGAGCTATGCTCCGGGAAGTTCAGAGCGTGAGGAATTGCAAGCTACTTACGATAAAATGTGGGGAGAAACTATTGATATTCCCATGGTAATTAATGGTGAAAAAGTTTCTACTGGTAATATGGGTCGTGTAATTCCTCCTCATGATCACCAACATAATGTGGGCACTTACCATATTGGAGATGCGTCCCATGTAAATGCTGCTATCGAAGCTTCCTTAGCTGCCAAAGAAAACTGGGAAAACATGAGTTGGGAAAATAGATCTACTATCTTTTTAAAAGCAGCAGATTTATTAGCAGGTCCGTATAGAGCAAGAATCAATGCGGCAACTATGATCAACCAAGGTAAAAATGCTTTTCAAGCGGAAATTGATGCCTCTTGCGAAATGATCGATTTTTTAAGATATAATGTTCAGTATGTAACTGATATTTATGCAGAACAACCAGATTCTGGTGAAGGCGTTTGGAATAGATTAGATTTTAGACCATTAGAAGGTTTTACTTTTGCAATTACTCCTTTTAATTTTACAGCTATTGCTGGAAACCTAACAACAAGTATGGCCATGTTGGGAAATACCGTTGTTTGGAAACCTTCCTTTAGTCAGATATACTCCGCTAAAGTTTTAATGGATGTTTTTGAAGAAGCAGGATTACCAGCCGGAGTAATAAATATGATTTTTACGGATCCTGTGGAAACTTCTGATATTGTTTTCAATCACCCAGATTTTGCAGGACTTCATTTCACAGGTTCTACAGATGTATTTAAAAACATTTGGGGAACTATCGGGACTAATATTCATAAATACAAAACCTACCCAAGAATTGTTGGAGAAACTGGAGGAAAGGATTTTGTTGTAGCCCATAAAAGTGCGAATGCAGAAGAAGTTGCTACTGGCTTAATGAGGGGTTCATTCGAGTACCAAGGACAAAAATGTAGCGCTGCATCTAGAGCCTATGTTCCTAGTTCCATGTGGCCAGAAGTGAAATCTATCATGCAAAGAGAAATGGCTACCATGAAAATGGGAAGCCCTAGAGATTTTACAAATTATATTAATGCTGTAATTCACGAAGGGTCTTTTGATAAAATTGCTTCTTTTATTGATGCTGCCAAAAAAGATTCCAATGTGGAAATTATTGCTGGTGGAGGATATGATAAATCCAAAGGATATTTTATTGAACCTACTGTAATTGTAGCTCAAGATCCAAAATACACCACAATGTGTACAGAGCTATTTGGACCTGTTCTTACTTTATATGTTTATGATGACGATAAATTTGAAGAGACTTTGAATTTGGTAGATGAGACGTCGATTTACGCCCTAACCGGTTCTATTTTTAGTAAAGATAGATATGCGGTAGAGCTAGCCACCCAGAAATTGAAAAATGCTGCAGGTAACTTTTACATCAATGATAAACCCACAGGAGCAGTTGTTGGTCAGCAACCCTTTGGTGGAGCTAGAGCCTCTGGTACAAATGATAAAGCAGGATCAATGCTAAATCTTTTAAGATGGATGAGCCCAAGAACAACTAAAGAAACCTTGGTTACGCCAAGAAACTATAGATATCCTTTCTTATCGGAAGATTAATTTTCTTTTATACTTTTAAAAAGCCGAGTCTTGTACTCGGCTTTTTTGTTTTTTCTTGTAACGAATATTAATAAAACTGAACTTTTGGGACAAGATGAAACCGTGAAAAAAGAAATTTTAAACCAAACGTTGAAAACTTTCGGTATTTAAAACAAAAGGGATTTAGTACTAAATCGCCTTTTTTTATTTTTGACTAATGCAATTATTCATTTCCCCAGCAAAATCTTTAGACTTTGATTCAGCCAAACAAATTGGTGAATCGGCTGATCCATTTTTTCTTAATGATGCAATTAAAGTAAATGCAGGGATAAGAAGGAAGAGTAGGAAAGCCTTAAGAGAACTTCAAGGAATTAGTTCCCAATTGGCAGAGTTGAATTTTCACCGAAATCAAGAATGGGCTGGAGATGCTATAAAAATTGCCCAAGCAGCAATGGCTTTTAAAGGAGACGTTTATTTAGGAATGGAAGCCGAAAAATGGTCTCAAGAAGATATGGCTTTTGCAAATAATCATCTTTTTATTTTATCTGGGCTTTATGGTCTGTTGCGACCAAATACTTCAATAAAGCCTTACCGACTTGAGATGGGCACAAGTTTGAAAATTGGAAGGAGGGAAAATTTATATAAGTTTTGGGCAGATAAACTTGCAGCTCATTTTAAAGCAGAAATTGACCCAAAGGAGCTTTTGGTAAATCTCGCTAGCCAAGAATATTTTAAAGCCATCTACTCTGCCAAGGTCAAAAACCCAGTTTTAAATATTGAGTTTAAGGATTTTTCAAATGGCAGCTACAAGGTTCTTGGTTTTTTCGCGAAAAGGGCAAGAGGATTAATGGCAAACTATATTATTCAAAATCGTATAACTTCGCCAGAGGAAATACGATCCTTTAATATTAACGGTTATTATTTTGATGAAAGTTCTTCGAATGAATTTCATTATATATTTTTGCGTGAATCAAAAGACAACTAATTAGCCCTAGATTATGAAATACAGACTTGTGGTCTTTTCTTTTTTGATGTTCATTTCCAGTCTTGGTTATGGTCAATCAAGGTTGAAATATCAGGAATATGGATTTGGAATTGGTAGCCTTACATCGGCCAATGAAATTGCCACAACATCTAGTGTTGGGTCCGTTTTGAAAGAATTGAGGCCTCAGGGAAGGATTTATGCTATGTATCATCCTAATGATTGGTTCGGGTTTGGAGCTGATCTAAATTATGGATGGATTTATGGTGACGATGCCAACCATACAAATCCAAATCGCGGATTAGAATATTACGCAAGTATTTCCCAAGCAAATGTTTTTCTTGAGTTTGACCTAATTAGATATGGAAAATTTCACAGGGATACCAAATTTGGGATGTTCGTAAAAACGGGTGCTGGCTTTATGTCTTACAATCCAAATATTACTTTTAATAACCTTCAACCAACTGGTATAGACGTATCCCCGGATTCTTATACTTCCCTAAATTATTTCTTTAGTGGGGGCTTTAAATTCAGAACCAGCTATAGATCTAGTGTTAGACTAGAAGCATATCTGCACAATTCCGGAGTTGACAACCTTGAAGGTTTTGAATATGACCAAAGTGTTTTAGCAAATACCAACAACGACTTATTTGGTGGTGTTATGGTCTCCTATAGCTTTTTAGTATTTTAAATTCTTTTTAAGGAATACGTTCAATTGCCCCCAAATCTGGAGAATTCCTTGTATTACCATAAATATCCAAGGTTATTATATCTGTGAAGTTCCCTTGATCTATCGCTTGGGATGAGGCGCCCAAACCATAATTGTTGGTTGATGTGTTTTTAAAATCTGGATCTAAATTAACCAAAGGAGAAATGAATTCTGCCGAACTCACATCAAAGCCTCTTTCTGTTAAATCAGAATTTAACTTAAAAAGAACGTGGTTGAAATTATAACTTATTAATTCGGAGGGATCTTCTAAAATACTTAGTTCTTGTTGGTTATTACCGAAAATAATGCAATTTCCAAAATAGGCAGACTGCAAAGGTCGTAAAACCCGATATCCATTCCCGTTGTTGTCTGTTAAGTCCAAAAAGTTCGATAATACCACGGAAGGGGTTGTTCGAGTTGAAAGATTCCAATAATTAGCAAAAGTACAATGGACAAATCTGTAATTTCCACCGAATCCATAAAAGCTATATAAGCCACTATTTGCTATAATCACATTTTCCGCATTTACATTTCCGAAACCGCCGTAAATTGCGGTTCTACTGCTATTTAGGATATAAGAATTTGTTAGTAAAAGTTGGTCGGTAAGCTGAGCTGAATCCAAGCGAATGGCATTGTTTGCATTTTTAATAACTGCTTTATTGATTACTGCCTTTGCGCTATCATCAATAAAAATCCCTCCAAAAACACCGCCCCACTGACCAGGGTCTTCTTCAAAACCAGGCTCCAAACGGTCCCCAGAAAAAATCACTGAGTCAGGGAAATCAGCAGAAAAACCTTTGGCAATATTTAGGGTTCCTCCATTAAAAACCCACATTCCACTATTTTGGTGAAAAAACACCTCCGTACCGGGGTCGATATTTAATTCGCAACCATCATTAATAATTGCATAACCATAAATCACATGCCGTTTGGCACTTGTCCATGTCTCGTCGCAATTAATAATAGAATAAGGGATGGTAACTGTATTCGGACTGGTGCCCAAAACGATATAATCTGTAGGATAATGAAATTCGGCATCCCAAACTAAGGTCACTAGTTGTACAGATTGATCTGTTCCTTTATTGGTAAAAAGAATTTTATCCTCAAACACCATTTCATTTGGAATGGCCGCTGTTGTGCTAATTTCAATAAATATATATATGCTATCCTTTGGTAATATTTGAACATCGTTTAGCGAATTTGCTGCAATTCCATTAATGTTAATTCGGTAGTACCCAGTGTTTTTCTCAAGACGAACATTGTCTAATTCTACAATTTCATCTGCAGGATTAAAAACTTTGAGAGTATAAGTAGAAGATCCTACAGTAGTGAAAACTGTATCGAGGTAAATGGTGTCGGAGGAAAAAGTGAGGTTTACTCCGCTACTTTTAATAATGGGATCCTTGTGGCAAGAGGAAAAAAGGGCAATGGAACAAAAAATAAGCAGTCCTAAAATATTCTTCATAAGTGTAAGTAACGACCGGAAATAAAATTAATTTTGAACTTAACAATAGTAAAGCACAAAAGATTTGGCAAAAGTACAAGTTTTTATATCTTTGCAGCCCTTAAAAAGTTGGGCAAAAACCTAACCGTAAAGAAATTGATACTATGAAAAAAGGAATTCACCCAGATAATTACCGTGCTGTTGTATTCAAAGACATGAGCAACAATGAAACAGTAATTTCTAAATCATGTGCTGAAACCAGAGATACAATTGAGATTGATGGTACAGAATACCCATTAATTAAAATGGAAATTTCTGCAACTAGCCACCCATTTTATACCGGAAAAATGAAACTTGTTGATACTGCAGGACGTGTTGACAAATTCCGTAACCGTTACGCGAAATTTAAGAAATAATATTTTTCAGAATATTTTAGAAAGCCTCCTTATATTCGGGAGGCTTTTTTATTTCTAGTAATTTGATCACCTAAATTTCTCCAAATGACAATTATTTTAAACGACGAAACTTCTCACCAATATTTATTGCCTCTCACATACACCAAACCAGCTTCTGAATTGAGGATTGGAATACTTACCATTCGCGAAAAATGGGAAAAGATGATAGAAGGGGAATATTCGTGGAAAACCGTGGATTACCTTTCCAAAAAATATTCTACATCCACAAACCCTGATGCCCTAATTATTAATGCTTCTGTTTGCCCAAATGAAAATTTGGTGGAAGCCATTTCTAATCTGAAAAATGGAGAAGTTTTACAAGATGGAGAGTTGCTAATCGCCCAAAAAGGGAACAAAGAAGAAGGTAGATTTTCAAAGGATTTTGCTATTGTACAATTCAATGGAGAATACAATAACATTGATCGTTCTTGGAAAATATTTAGTCAAAATGCAGAGGAATTAGAAACAGATTTTGATTTAGTTACAAAAGGAAGAACCTCCGCAACAATTAGCAAAACCAATACTTTAATTGGAGACAGAATTTTCTTAGAAGAGGGTGCTCAAGCAGAATGTGCCATTTTTAACAGCACGTCCGGAGCCATTTATTTAGGAAAAGACTCTCTAGTAATGGAGGGATCTGTTGTAAGAGGAGGCCTGGCATTATGCGAGCACTCGCAATTGAAATTAGGAACTAAAATTTATGGTGCTACTACGGTGGGCCCACATTCTAAAGTAGGAGGAGAAGTGAATAACTCCGTAATTACTGGTTTTAGTAATAAAGGTCATGATGGATTTTTAGGGAACTCTGTAATTGGAGAATGGTGCAATTTGGGGGCGGATACGAATAATTCAAACCTTAAAAACAATTACGACGAAGTGAAATTATGGTCCTACACCAAAGGCGGTTTTGAAAGAACGGGATTGCAGTTTTGTGGATTGGTAATGGGCGATCATTCCAAATGTGGAATTAACACCATGTTTAATACAGGTACCGTGGTAGGAGTAAGTTCAAATATTTTTGGATCAGGATTTCCTCGAAACTTTATTCCTTCCTTTAGCTGGGGTGGAGCCGCTGGATTTTCCAATTATAATTTTGAAAAAGCCATGAAAACAGCCGCCTTGGTTTTTGCAAGGAGGGGAGTGGAATTGGATCAAATAGAAAAGGATATTTTGGAAAATGTCTTTGAATTAAGTTCTGACTACCGACAAAAGTAGATCGGCCTTAATTGGCATACCTCTTGACCCCTATAGCGGATACAATAAAGAGCCCTTGATTAAATGTCATTTTGGCTCAAATACTCAATGATGAATAAGAAAGACATTTTGAATTTAGACAGCCTGTCACTAGATAATATAAATTACGAAGACGCCGAATTTATCCCTTTGATGACGAATGAAGACGAGGATAAAATGGAAAATGAAAATATCCCTGAGGAACTTCCCATTCTCCCATTGCGAAATACAGTATTGTTTCCAGGGGTTGTAATTCCTATTACAGCAGGAAGAGATAAGTCCATACAATTACTGCAGTTTGCAAATAAAACAGATAAAACTGTCGGCGTGATAAGTCAGAAAGATCCTGATAATGAGGATCCTGGAAAAGATGATGTTCACCAAATTGGTACTGTAGCAAGAATATTGAGAATGTTTAAAATGCCTGACGGGAATACAACCGTTATTATCCAAGGGCAGAAAAGATTCGCTCTAAATGAGGTAGTTTCCGAGGTTCCTTTTATGAAGGCTAAGGTTGACATCTTAAAAGAAAGAAGAATTGAAGGGGAAAATTCTAAAATGAAAGTTTTGATGAGCACCATAAAGGAAATGGCTCTTCAAATTATTAAAGAATCTCCTACAATTCCGAGCGAAGCTGCCTTTGCTTTAAAGAATATTGAAAGTGACAATTTCCTGCTCAATTTTATTTCCTCCAATATGAATTTGGATGTTGATAAAAAGCAAGCTCTTTTGGAAATGGAAGGAATGCATCTACGTGCCGATGAAGTTTTAAAACATTTGAATCTAGAGCAGCAAATGCTTGCCATGAAAAATGAGATTCAAAGTAAAGTAAAAACTGAATTTGATCAGCAGCAAAGAGAATATTTCCTAAACCAACAAATGAAGCAGATTCAAGAAGAACTAGGTGGTTCTTCCTCTGAAGCGGAGATTGAGGAAATGCGAAAAAAAGCAGCCGCAAAAAAATGGAGTAAAGAAATTCACGAAACTTTTGGAAAGGAGTTAAAAAAACTCCAAAGAATGAACCCACAAGTTCCTGAGTTTGGGATTCAAAGAAATTACCTTGAATTTTTACTGGATCTTCCTTGGAATGATTTTACCAAGGATAAATTTGATCTTAAAAAGGCTGAAAAAATCCTAGACCGTGATCATTATGGCTTGGATAAAGTAAAAGAAAGAATTATTGAACATTTAGCCGTATTGAAGTTAAAAGGTGATATGAAAGCGCCAATTTTATGTCTTTATGGCCCTCCTGGAGTTGGTAAAACTAGTTTGGGTAAAAGTATCAGCGAAGCCTTAGGTAGAAAATATATACGAATGTCATTAGGAGGCTTGCGCGATGAAGCGGAAATTCGTGGTCACCGTAAAACCTATATCGGAGCTATGGCCGGACGAGTTGTTCAAAGCATAAAAAAGGCTGGAAGTTCAAATCCTGTTTTTGTTCTTGATGAAATTGATAAGTTGGCAAGTGGCGGAGGTCATGGTGATCCATCTTCTGCCATGTTGGAGGTTTTGGACCCCGAGCAAAATTCTGATTTCTACGATAATTATTTGGAATTAGGTTATGATCTAAGCAAGGTGATGTTTATCGCCACGGCTAATAACCTAAGAACTATTCACCCCGCTTTAAGGGATAGAATGGAGATAATTGATATCACTGGATATACTATTGAGGAAAAAGTAGAAATTGGAAAAAGACACTTATTGCCCAAGCAAATAAAGGAACACGGTTTAGGTAAAAAAGCGGTAGCTATAGACAAGAAGACCATGGAATTTGTGGTGGAAAATTACACAAGGGAATCTGGTGTAAGAGGTCTGGATAAAGTTATTGCCAAAATTGTAAGAAATGCAGCGAAAAGTGTTGCAATGGAAACGGAGTATGATCCAATGCCTAAATCTGATAAAATTCTTGAAATTTTAGGGCCACAAAGATTTAACAAAGACCGATACCAAGGAAATGATATAGCTGGAGTAGTAACAGGCTTGGCTTGGACACCAGTTGGTGGAGATATTTTATTTATTGAAACAGCCTTGAGTCCAGGGAAGGGAAAGCTTTCCATTACAGGTAACCTTGGTTCTGTTATGAAGGAATCTGCTACTATAGCCATGGCCTACCTTAAATCTCATGCGGAGAAGTTTAACATTGCTCATGAGGTTTTTGATAATTGGGATGTGCATTTACATTTCCCAGAAGGAGCGGTACCCAAGGATGGCCCATCTGCAGGTATTACTATTTTAACGGCTTTGGCTTCCTTATTTTCTCAAAGGAAAGTGAAGAATAAATTGGCAATGACTGGAGAGATTACTTTAAGAGGGAAGGTGTTGCCTGTTGGCGGAATAAAGGAGAAAATTCTTGCCGCGAAAAGGGCAGATATTAAAGAATTAATCCTTTGTGCTGAAAATAGAAAGGATATTGAGGAGATCAGAGAGGATTATAGAAAGGGACTTACTTTCCATTATGTTGAAAATATGATGGAGGTGATTGAAATTGCTTTAACCAAGCAAAAAGTAAAAAACCCAATAATTGTAAAATAAGAAGAGGTAATTAATTTGCGCTTGGTTCGTTTTATATGATATTTTTGTTTCAATGAAGAAAATCATCGCTTTACTTTTCCTACCTTTTTTATCAGCAAATGCTCAGATCGGAGGTAATTCTATTTTTCAATTTTTAAATTTAGTTCCATCGGCAAGAGTGTCAGCTCAAGGGGGTAATGCTATTGCGAACCCAGAGGAGGATCTCAATTTTGCTATTTACAATCCATCATTGTTAAACGAAAATGTACATGGCCAACTTACCTTTAGTTTGGTTGATTATGTTGCAGGAATAACGCTGAGCGATGTAAATTATGCACACCATTTTGAAAATGTAGGAACTTTTTATGGAGGAATTCGCTACGTGGATTATGGTGATTTTTCGCGAGCTAGTAATATCGGAATCCGAGAAGGAACCTTTACTGCAGCGGACATGGCTTTGAATATTGGTTATGGATATAAATTGGATTCCAACTGGAGCTTCGGCGCTGGTCTGAAAGTCATTAACGCGAATTACGAAAACTACAATTCCTATGGTGGGGCGGTGGATTTAGCAGCAACTTATCAAATACCTTCCAAAAGATTTGTTTTGGCACTTGTTGCAAAAAACCTTGGTTACCAATTTAGCCCCTTTAATGAAGAAAGAGAATCTCTGCCATTTGAACTTCAATTTGGGATTTCGAATAGGTTTGAGCACCTCCCTTTAAGATGGCAAATTACATTCGAACAATTGGAAACTTGGGATTTACGATATAGAGATCCAGCCGATGTTAGTGTTAACCAGTTTACTGGCGAGGTTGATGATAATTTCCCTTCACAATGGAATAACTTTTTTAGGCATGTGGTAGTTGGGGCTGAGTTTGCCCCCACAAAAGGATTGAATGTACAATTCGGATATAATTATAGAAAAAGACAAGAATTGAATCTCGATACTAGAAGAACCTCTGCAGGATTTTCCTTTGGAATAGGGGTGAAAATATCCAAGTTCAGACTGAATTATGGTCGCAATTTCTACCACGTATCAGGAACCGCGAATCATTTTACCCTAAGAACAGATCTTCAAGATTTCAAAAAGAAAAAAGGACCAAAAATTTAAGGGCTTTGAGTAAACAACTAGTTATAGCAATTGACGGATTTTCATCAACAGGAAAAAGTACAATGGCTAGGGAATTGGCTAAAACATTGGGACTTAGTTATATCGATACAGGGGCTATGTACCGGGCTGTGGCTCTTTATGCCTTAAGAAATGATCTATTTACCAAGGTTGATGGAATGAAAATTCTTCTGGATTCTTTGGACGAAATTAAACTGGACTTTCAGTTTAACCCAATATCCAAAAAATCTGAAATTACGCTTAATGGTGAAATTGTGGAATATGCATTTTTAGGAAAAGAGTACGACAACGATGTGGTACGATGTTATTTAGAATTGACCGATGTAAATTTTTCTGAACTGAAGTCAATATCCATCCAAAATGAAATCTTAACCGATATGTTTGAAGAACAACAAAACGTTGTCCATGTAAATACCCACGATCGTTCCGCAGGTTATTTAGAATTTGAAAACGCAAGAGTAAGGTGGTTTTTATCAATAAATGAAGATGATTTACCTAAGGATAT
>CAKZNE010000223.1 GCA_937129395.1 uncultured Cryomorphaceae bacterium
ATTGCCTCAGGCCTCCATTTTGCAGGGAACTGTAAAACAAACTTTGATCTTGTTTTGAATTGCCTCAGGCCACCCTTTGCAGGGACTGTAAAACAAACTTTGATCTTGTTTTGAAATTACCTCGGGCCACTCTTTGTTGGAAACATGATTTAGGATTTGCAAACCGCCTTGAATTTCATTCCTATAAACACCTTTGTTGGGCTTTATTAATTAATTTTGAAGAATCAACAGAACATTTATGAATAGCCTTTCACGACCTTTTTTAGCTGCCTTTTTATTCATTTTTATTTTAACCTCATGCGTGAGTAAGAAAAAATATTTAACCCTGGAAGCGGAACTTTTAACCCAAAAGTTTTCTGTTTCCGAAAGCCGCAGACACAACCAAGAATTACAGACTTTAGTGGAGGAAATCTCCAAGGATTTTGATTCTTATAAGGAAAAGAATAAGGAGGAAAAGGAGGACTTGGAATTTCAATTGGAAAATAAGGATTTGGCATTGGCTTCTCGTGCAAAACGATTAATGGCCCTAGAGGCTCAATTTCAGAAGCAACAAGCGGCTGTAGACAGATTAAAGTCTACCTTAAGTGCTGCTTTGGTGAATTTTGATACCGAGGATTTAAGCGTGGAGGTGAGAAATGGTAAGGTTTATATTTCCCTGAGTGATAAACTTTTATTTCCCTCTGCAAGTGCCAAATTGAATAAAGAAGGACTGGAAGCTATTGGCAAAGTTGCTGAGGTATTGAATAAAAATATTGACATCAATATTGAAATTTTAGGTCATACCGATACCAAACCCATAAGTATAAAATATTCGGACAATTGGGAATTGAGTGCCGCTCGATCTTTAACGATTGCTAGGCTATTAACAGGAGAACATAAAATTAGTGGAACAAGAATAATCGCTTCTGGAGCTGGTCAGTACAGACCCATTGCCGAAAATGAAACCGAAGAAGGGAGGTCCAAAAACCGTAGGACAGAAATAATATTAAGTCCAAATTTGGATAAAATCATGAACCTTTTGGACAAATCAAAAAACTAGATTAATTTTTTAATTACCCCAGTTACTACTCCCCAAAGGCGAAAGTCCATAAACTCGGTGATTTTTATTGGATTGTAATTGCGATTCGCGGGTTGAAGAAATAGTTCTTCCCCATTTCGGTAAAGTCTTTTTACAGTATAATCCCCGTTTATTACTGCCAAAACGATATTGTTATTTTCCGCATGTAGGGATTTGTCAACTATCAATAAATCGCCATCGTCAATTCCAGCATCAATCATGCTTTGTCCTGCAACACGAACACAGAAAGTAGATTTTTTATTGATAACCAATTCCTCATCCAAATTAATGGTTTCTTGAAAGGAATGGGAAACATAGGAAGGTTCTCCTGCGGCAACAGACATGTCGAAAAATGGCACGGCTATACCTTTTTCATTCTGTTGGATGTGCATCATATTGCTGATATTCATGGCGTTCAACGATTAAAATTGAAGCCTATAATATAATCAACAAATAAAGTGAATTACCTAGGGGATTATTTTTTTTATCACACGCAGCTTGTGTGTATGTCCATTGATCTCGGAATTGAATATACCCGTTTGATCCAAACGGTCTAATCTCACCTTTCCCGAAGCATGGATAATGTAGTTGTCGGAAAGGATTATTCCTACATGTACAATTTTACCTTCTTCATTATCGAAAAATGCCAAATCACCCGGTGTAGATTCTTCTATAAAACTCAGTGTTTCTCCTAATAAAGCTTGTTGAGATGCATCCCGAGGAATGGAAAAACCGGAAAGGCGATACACCATTTGGGTAAATCCGGAACAATCAATACCCAAGGGAGTTCTTCCTCCCCATAAATAAGGAGCACTAATGTATTGGTAGGCGTAATCAATTAATCTAGCGCGATCAGATTTTGTGTTGATTAAGGGTCCTTGGAATTCATAAACTTCTTCACCAAGGGAAACTTTTCCTTCCTTGATAAAAGGAAGATAACATCCTAAAAGAACCGGAAAAAAAGCTCCGGTTCTAGGATGGGATATTATTTCAATAAGCTCTGCACAAATAGGAGTATTCTCTTCCTTCAAATCCATGTAAAAGGCTTCGCTGCACAACTGGATTTGCTTATTATCTAACCAGCCTTCGTATTTATCATGACTAAGACGAATCTTAGACCATTTTTTACGTTGCTCAATTACTTTAAAACTTTCGCCAAAAAGCACTTGATTCACCATTTCTGATGCATCGCTCGGTTCTAATCGAAGAGGAAGAATACTCAGGTTACAAAGCCCGTATTGCATTTTCAAAAATCTTATACAGATTCAATTACTACGGCAGATGCGCCACCACCACCATTGCAAATTCCAGCGGCACCGTATTTTGCATTGTTTTGCTTTAATACATTCATTAAAGTAACAATAATACGAACACCACTGCAACCTAATGGATGGCCAATTGCCACTGCACCACCATTTACATTTGTTTTGCTATCATCGATATTCAACAATTTCATATTGGCCAAACCAACAACTGAAAATGCTTCATTTAATTCGTAGAAATCAATATCGTTGGCAGACAAACCAGCTTTTGCAATTGCCATGGGAACAGCTTTAGCGGGTGCAGTTGTAAACCATTCGGAAGTTTGAGCGGCATCAGCATAGCCAGAAATTTTGGCCAAAGGAGTTAATCCTAGATCAGCGGCTTTTTCAGCACTCATTAAGATTACGGCAGCAGCACCATCATTTAAATTAGACGCATTCGCAGCAGTTACAGATCCTTCTTTATCAAATACGGGTCTTAAAGTTGGAATCTTATCAAAGTTTACTTTCGTAAAATCTTCATCTTCACTAAAGATAATAGGATCGCCTTTTCTTTGTGGGATTTCTACAGGAATAACTTCATCACTGAACTTTCCATTTGCCCAAGCATCAGTGCTTCTTTTATAACTTTGAATCGCAAAAGCATCTTGCTCTTCACGACTAAAGTCCATGTCCTTTGCACAAAGTTCGGCGCAATTTCCCATGTGGGTTTTTTGGTAAACATCTATCAGGCCATCTTTCATAAGGCCATCCATCATTTTAATATCACCTAATTTTTGACCATTACGAGCATTCATATAATGAGGAACGGAGCTCATGTTTTCCATTCCTCCGGCAACCACCACATCGGCATCACCACATTTTATAGCTTGAGCAGCCATCATTACTGCTTTCATTCCACTAGCACAAACCTTATTTACAGTAGTACAAGGAACCTCTTTGCTTAATCCAGCGCCTAAAGCAGCTTGGCGCGCAGGAGCCTGACCTTCACCAGCTTGAAGAACATTTCCCATTAAAACTTCTTGCACCAAATTAGGGTCAAGATTGATTTTATCCATTGCACCTTTAATGGCAATAGAACCTAGTTTTGTAGCGGGGATGCTAGAAAGTGAGCCTAAAAATCCACCAATTGGTGTTCTTACGGCCGAAACGATTACTACGTCTTTCATTTTATATCTAATTTATTGGGGTCGAATATTACGGCGCGAAAATAAGGAAAAAATGACCGAAAAGGGGAGACCCTAAAATATCCTTATTTAAATTGATGTGGAATCAATTAGCAGTAGTTTTGTATTGTATCATAATTAATTGATAATTTCGGGCCATACCGACTTTTGAATGAAAAAACTATTTCGTTATCTACAAGCTGGGCAAAATCAAATTGCCACTCTTTTAGCCTTTGTATTTTCAGTGCTATTTGTGGTTTACCTTTCCCCTCGGGAAGCAAAGTTTAAATATGAATTCCAAAAAGGAAAGCCATGGTTATATGAAAATTTGGTGGCACCTTTTGATTTTTCAATTATAAAAACTGAGGAGGCCTTAACTCTCGAAGCTGAGGTGATTCAAAAGAATAAAACTCTTTTTTTGGTTAAAGATGCCGAAATAGGGAAGGAGGCTCGTTTTGATTTTGAAAAGGAATTTAACCGTAAGTGGAAGGATTATATTGAAACGGACGAATTTAAAGACGCCAAAGGATTTAGCCTTTTTAAAAATGTAGAAAAGGAATTGGCAATTAAAAAGAGTCTTTTCGAAAAAGGAGAAGAAGCCGTTTCTAAAGTTTATGAGCAAGGGATTTTAAGGCCCATTTCTTCAAACTTGGCAAATGAATACGGAGAAATTCTATTAAAAACAGATGTGGCAAAGGCAGTTTTTGAGGAGGACTTTTTAACCATTAAAGCTGCTTCGCTCAAGGCCCAAAGGATTTTGACTGCAAAAGATAGCTTGGGCTTTTCTTTTTTATTAGGAATCTTAAATAATAATCTCAATTACAATATTGAATTTGACGAAGACAGAACCCAAAGTATTCTAATCGCTCAAGTTGATCAAATTCTTCCTACCCAAGGGATGGTTCAATCCGAAGAACTAATAATTTTTAAAGGAAACCTGGTGGATGATGAGAAATTTGCCAAACTCTTGTCCTTAAAAACAGCCTATGAAGGTTCATTTTCAACAAAATCACGAGCTTATTTAATAAGTATAGGACAGTTCTTCTTAATTGGTATTTTATTTTTAGTCCTTTATTTATTCATGTACCAAATGCGCCGAAAGGTTGTAGAGGATTTTTCCAAAGTGGCATTTATTCTTCTTAATGTTCTCCTAACGGTGGCCATGGGTAAAATAGCGGTTGATTTTGGGGTTCAATATATTTATCTAGCTCCTTTTCCTGTCTTACCCATAATTATCAGATCTTTTTTCGATACCCGTTTTGCCCTGTTTGTTCACATGGTGGCCATTTTAATGGTGGGGTTTTTAGTGCCCAACAGTTTCGAATTCGTATTCCTTCAATTTGTGGCAGGGGTATTTGCGGTGGTGCTAGTGAACAACTTATATAAGAGAAGTCAGCTGTTTTTAACCGCAGCCAAAATCATTGGAGTTTATTGCTTGGCTCATTTTAGCCTTTCTATTATACAAGAAGGTTCTTTGGATTTGGAGGATGGAGAGTGGTTAACCTTTGGTTTTTTTATCGGTAATGGTCTTTTAACCCTAATGTCATTTCCCTTTATTTATTTACAAGAAAAAATATTTGGTTTTGTTTCCGATGTGTCCCTATTGGAATTGAGCGATACAAATAGCTCCCTATTAAGGGAATTGGCACAAAAGGCTCCTGGAACCTTCCAGCACAGTTTGCAAGTTGCAAATTTGGCCGAAGCCGCAGTTTTAAACATAGGAGGGAATGCCTTATTGGTTCGTACAGGTGCCATGTACCATGATATTGGAAAAATGGCCTCCCCAATGTATTTTATTGAAAACCAAAATACGGGCCTAAACCCCCACGATGAGTTGTCATTTGAGGAAAGTGCAGAAATAATAATTGGTCATGTAAAAGAAGGGATAAAAATTGCCAAGAAACATAATTTACCAGATGTTTTGGTTGATTTCATTAGAACCCACCATGGAACAACAACAGTAATGTATTTCTATAAACAGTATATCAAAAATTTCCCTGAGAACGAAGCGGATATTGCCAGATTCAGTTATCCGGGTCCGAAACCATTTAGCAAAGAAACTGCAGCACTTATGATGGCAGACAGTGTTGAAGCAGCAGCAAGAAGTATTCAGAACCCAGATCATGAAAAAATTGACAAGTTGGTGGAAGGAATTGTTAATCATCAGATGGGAAGTGGGCAATTCGAGAACGCTGAGATCACCTTAAAGGAGATAAAAGACATAAAAAAGATCTTTAAAAAGATGTTAATGAACATCTATCATGTTAGAATTCAGTACCCTGAGTAATTTCCGAAAAATTCCTTCCAAAAGGACTTGTATAATTAACATAGTTGTCTAAATTTGCAGCCCTCATTTAAACAAATGGAGGACAGTTCTAAAATATTTTGAGAACCAGGAGAGATGCCTGAGTGGCCGAAAGGACTTGTTTGCTAAATAAGCGTACCTCAAAAGGGTACCCTGGGTTCGAATCCCAGTCTCTCCGCAACCGGATTAAGAACCTAGTTCTAAAAAATAAAGCCGATAATGTAAAAAATTATCGGGGCGTAGCGTAGCCCGGTATCGCGCCTCGTTTG
>CAKZNE010000224.1 GCA_937129395.1 uncultured Cryomorphaceae bacterium
TCTGATTTTGAAAGAGACCGTAGGCATCAGGCGTTGGGGCGCTGTTGCAGTCGGCTTCATCGGCGTGATGATCATGTTGAAGCCAGGCACCGAAGCCTTTTCTACCTATGGGTTGATGGCAGTCGCTGCTGCTGCTTGCGCCGGCCTCGTTATGGTCATTATCCGGCATATGTCGAAAAAGGATAGTCCGACTACCATTCTATCGTGGCAAGCAATTGGGGTTGGTATCGCAATTGCTATTCCTGCGATCTGGTATTGGGAATGGCCAACCCGGTTCGAGTGGCTATTGTTACTTGCCATGGGCGTCATTTCCTATCTCGCGCAGATGGCGAATATCTATGCCTACAAATGGGGTGAGGCTTCTGTTCTGGCGTCCCTAGACTATGTTCGCCTGCTCTATGCAACCTTGTTTGGCTATCTCGTTTTCGCAACGCTTCCTGGCGCTGCAACCTGGGCAGGAGCTTGTGTGATCGTAGCCGCCTCCATCTACACGATCTGGCGAGAAGCAAAGAAGAAACAAGCGCTGACCCGTTCACCGACAGGGCGTGGCTTTACAAATTAGAGCTTTGTTTTATCGCGACTTTGACAGTTCGAGATAGGCATTCAACAGTCCAATCGTTGAAGCATCCTTGCCCTTGGAAGTCGCTTTGCCCTTGACCATTGGCACGAGTTCATTTGCAAGTGCCTTACCCAATTCCACGCCCCATTGATCATAAGAATAAATATTCCAAACAATTCCTTGAGCAAAAATTTTATGTTCGTAGCAAGCTATAAGGGATCCTAAGGTTTTTTCATCCAATATTTCGCCTAAAATGCTTGTACTTGGTTTACTTCCTTCAAATACTTTAAAATCCAAAATCTCTTTAATTTCGTTGGAGGTTTTGCCCATAGCTTCCAATTCAGATTGAGCCTCAATTTTTGATTTTCCCTTCATTAGTGCCTCTGTTTGAGCGAAAAAATTGGCCATTAATTTTGGATGATGATCTCCCATTTGGTAATGAGAATTGACAAAACCAATGAAATCGCAAGGGATTGTATGAGTTCCTTGGTGGATTAATTGATAAAAAGCATGTTGGCCATTTGTTCCAGGTTCTCCCCAAATTATTGGCCCTGTGGAATAATCAACTTTTTTTGAATTACGATCTACAGATTTGCCATTACTTTCCATGTTTCCTTGTTGGAAATAGGCGGCAAAACGATGCATGTTTTGATCGTAAGGAAGAATGGCCTCAGATTCTGCTTCAAAAAAGTTTGTGTACCATATTCCAATTGCAGCCATTTGTAAAGGGATATTATTCTCAAAACTTTCGTTCCTAAAATGAATATCCATTTCATGAGCACCTTCTAATAATTTCCAATAAGATGAAAAACCTAATCCACAACATAAGGAAAGCCCTATTGATGACCAAAGGCTGTATCTTCCACCAACCCAATCCCAAAAAACAAACATATTATTCGGGTCGATACCAAATTCAACAACTTTTTCCGAATTGGTAGAAACGGCTACAAAATGGGATGATATATCATTGATTCCACCACCTTTTTCCAAAAACCAATCCCTAGCACTATTGGCATTGGTCATGGTCTCTTGAGTAGTAAATGTTTTGGAAGCAATTATAAATAGGCAAGTTTCTGGATTTACCTTTTTCAATGTTTCTGCCATATGTGCTCCATCAATATTAGAAACATAATGGCATTTTATCCTTTTTTGATGATAGGGTTTTAATGCTTCGTAGACCATTTGTGGACCGAGATCCGATCCTCCAATTCCGACGTTAATTATATCAGAAATTGGCTTTCCTGTATAACCTTTGTGTTCGCCATTAATGATTTTATTGGAAAAGACCTCCATTTGTTTCCAAACTTCGTTTATTGAGAGCATTACATTTTTTCCCTCAAGGTAGATCGGTGATTTGCTAATATTTCTGAGAGCGGTATGAAGTACTGCGCGATTCTCTGTGCGATTAATTTTACCTCCAGTGAATTGATGTTCAATACTTTCCGAAATTTTACACTCATTAAACAGCCTAGAAAAAAGTTCCATTGTATCTTTGCCGAGTTGATTTTTTGAAAAATCAATGAGTATGTTCTTAAATCGTTGTGAAAAGGTTTCAAACCTTAGAGGGTCTTCATCGAAAAACTCTGTCAGCTTTTTGTCTTTTATTTGCTGATAATGAGCGGTAAGCTTCTCCCAGGTTTGGGTTGTAGTTGGGTTGATTTTTGAGAGCATGCTGTAAATTATTAAGCTGTGTTGAACTATTATGGAAATACAAATCTCCATAATTTAAAGCGTACAGAAGAATTTTAAGTAAAAAAGAAATGACAGAAAATACCCGTCAAGTTAAATTTCCAAGGCCAACCAAAGATTCATTCAGAAATGTACTTACTAAAAGAGTAAGGGATTATTTTAAGGATAACGATATTTCAAATAAGGCCAATAGTGCAATGCTCTTAAAAACAGTAGGAATGTTGGCAATGTATTTTGTTCCTTATGGATTAATGTTAGGATTAAATCTGGGTCCAATATGGGTTGTCGCCATGTATATTGTAATGGGCTTTGGTATGTCTGGAATAGGAATGGGTGTTATGCATGATGCTATTCACGGAGCCTATCATTCTTCAAGAACAGTAAATCAATTTTTAGGTTCTACTATTTATTTGATAAGCGGAAATGTTGCCACTTGGAGAATCCAGCACAATGTATTGCACCACACCTTTACCAACATTGAAGGTATGGATGAGGATATGGAAACGGCGGGATTGATTCGTTTACATGATTCTCAAGATTGGAAGCCAATGCACAAATATCAAAAATGGTACGCTCCACTTGTTTATGGTATTCTTACTCTAAACTGGGTAACCGCCAAGGATTTTAAGCAATTGATAAAGTACTATAATAGGGCTGATTCTGCTCCAAATCTTAAAAAAATAAGAAATGAATGGATCATTTTGGTTTGTACTAAAATGCTTTATTTCTCTCTGTTTCTAGTTTTGCCTCTAATTTTCACTAATGCTTCTTGGTATTTTGTGGTTCTGGGATTTGTATCCATGCATTTTATAGCTGGGGTAATTTTGAGCTATGTTTTCCAATTGGCCCACATGGTTGAAGGTGTTGAAAATATGGATGCCCCTGCAGATGGAATGATGGGAGATGAGTGGATGGAACATCAATTAATGACTACCGCTGATTTTGCTAGAAAAAATAAGCTGGTGAACTGGTATGTTGGTGGATTGAATTTTCAAGTAGAACACCACCTATTCCCTAATATTTGCCATATTCACTATCCGGCAATAGCCGAAATTGTAAAGAAAACTGCAGCAGAATTTGAATTGCCCTACAGAGAATACAAAAAACTTTCGGACGCCTTAAAAGCGCATACCGACTATCTTTTAAGAATGGGGATGAAGCCTGAATTAGCATAAAGGTCACCTTCCTTAAAGCATTAAAAAGCCCCAAATATTTAGCTATTTGGGGCTTTTTTTATTTTGTATAGTTCTGTCTTTACTAGAAATATTAATTAAACTTTCCTAACCATTAACGGCTTCAACACTTTGTATTTGCCCTGGTAACATTTGATTTAATAAGTTTTGAATTCCGGACTTTAAAGTCATGGTAGAGGATGGGCAGCCCGAACAGGCACCTTGTAAAAGAACCTTTACTATTCCTTCATGGTAATTAAGAAATTTAATATTTCCACCATCTTGTTCCACCGCAGGTTTTACATATTCTTCCAATAAGGAAGCAATCTTTTTTTCAATTTCTTCATAAGCGATATATTTTTCAATCAATCTGTACAAATAACTTTTATGTAGTCTAAAATCTGATTCATTGAATTTTTTAGTAGGAAAAATAGCTTTATACGCCGCTTCCTTATCAAATACGGGTGTTGGATTCGAAATACAATAGTTCAATAATTCACTAAGTCCCTGCTGGGAATTAAAATAAGGAGAGGCCACAAATTTTTGCAGATTTTTCAATTCTTTTTTATTGAATTGGGCAATTAGACGTTCTAAACGGCTTTTTTTCATATTAAAAAAGGGAAATAAACTTAATTATTATCTATATGTTTTTTATAAAAATTTAATAATCAGGTACTTATACAAAAAAATAATAAAAACTCATCTACAATATACATTTTTTGTTATTGAAATACCTTTAATTAACCCTCACCTTTGTATTG
>CAKZNE010000225.1 GCA_937129395.1 uncultured Cryomorphaceae bacterium
AAAGTTCAGTTGGTTTTTATCCAAGCCCAAAGAATCCCAAACCTTTATAAAACGTGGTACCCATGTACGACTATCCCCGCACCAAGTGCCAATATAAATATCAACTGTAGTATTTTCTAAATTCTCCTTCCAATCCGTTTTGTCGAACTTTGGTTGGTACTCATTGTAGTTTTTTTGATACCAAACCTTATAGCTGCTGTCATTATATAAAACGGCAAGGTCAAAAGGCCCACAGAGATGTTTATTCCCTTTTTTATCTAGATAACTGGTTTCTGACTGCGCCTTGAGATTAAAAATAAATGGCAGTGTAAGTAGGATTGTGAATAGTATTTTTCTCATTGTGATTTCTGTTTGAGACAAAATAACTTAGAAATATTGACCTAGTTTGTTAACGAATTCCGATCAATTGTAAAAAATTTGTTAACGAGGAATTTTCTATTGATGGAAGTCTGGGCCAGGAGGTAAAAACTAAAATCGAACTAAAACTGAAATTAAATATCCATTGTTTGATACTTGCCTTCTTTCAATATTTTTTGAATTACACTATTGGTAGTAATGCTACTTTTTAGGGCTCTGACATAGCCTAAAACTTCATCCAAATGATTTAGATCCTGATCTTTAGGTACAAATCCAATTCCTGCAAACCGGCCATTTTCAACATATGCAAAACCATCTTCACCTAATTCCCTTCCTTTGGTTTTTACAATTAAATTCAGTTGATTTTCGGTTTTAAGCTCTGTAAGCATGGATTCAAAATTGGTTTGATGATTTTCTTCAGATATCTCCAAATAAAAACTGTGAGGAAAACCACATTGAGAAGGAATTAACTCAAACTCCATCATTCTTTGTTGAATCCAGCTAAGGGCATCATTGTAGGTGTAAAATTCCTGTAAAAACCCGTTTTGGTGAGTGATTCTGTTGGCGGCTAATGTCCAAAGTCCTTTTCTGCCCTGGAATGCAAAAACTCCAAAGCGCTTTTTGGGGTTCTTTTGAGCACTATTGTATTTGGGCCAGTAATGACGAATTTCATGATCTTCTAGCAAAATGGCCAATAGCTCACTCCCGGTTAATTCAAAATCCAAATGATAGATTTCCCTTTTAAAGGCTTGGCTTCTTTTGGTTTCTTTATTGGAAATAAAATGGCTCGAAACTCTTTTTTTAAGGTTTTTAGCTTTGCCGATATAGATGGGTTTTCCACTTTCATCACGGAAGTAATAAACGCCAGGAGATTCTGGTAAATCGTGGTATTCTTTAGAAGGGAGATTTACAGGTAAATTAAATTCTCCAGAGTTTTTCTTAACCAAATGCTCCCAAACCTTATGCTCGTCATGTGGATATAATAGCTTAATGATTTGCGCAGTGGCTCTGGCATCTCCCCAGGCTCTGTGCGCTGCTTCATTGTTAATTCCAAAATGGGTACAAAGGTTTTTTAAAGAATAGGATTTTAAACCCGGCCTTAATTTACGGCTGTAACGCACGCTGCACATTCTTTTAGGATTGTAATCTTGACCAAGTTCGGCAAAAGCCTGTTTTACAAAGGAATAATCAAAATTCACATTGTGCGCAACAAAAATATGGTCGCCTAAAAATGCTCTTATTTCATCGGCTTTCTCAGCAAATACAGGAGCATCCTCCACCATTTCATTGCTAATCCCAGTTAAGGTTTGAATGTTTAATGGAATATGTTGTTCTGGATTAAGTAATGTACTGTATTCGTCTAGGATATTTTCACCATCAGAAATAACAATGGCTATTTCAGTCATATTATATCCAGAAGCATAACCTCCAGTGGTTTCCACATCTACTATTGCAAACAAATTATTAGAATTTAGAGCAACTAAATTTAGGTTTTCTCATTAAAAAAAAAATGATTTCCGAATCTACTTATGAACTCTTAAAGTTTAAAACCTTCGTTCATTTCCTCAAAAATTGAAGCCGTCAATAACAAAAGCTAAATACCTGATAGTAAAAACAATAAAGGCCTTAATCTAAATTAAAGCCTTTATTGAATTATTTGAGTTAAACTAAATTTGGTTTAACTGATATTATTAAAAACAGATTGTACATCATCATCTTCATCGATCTTATCCAACAACTTTTCAATATCCACCAATTGCTCTTCACTAAAATCTACTGGACTTGTTGGTATTCTTTGCAGAGAAGCCTTTTTAACATCGATTTTCATTTCTTCCAAAGCGGAAGACAAATCTCCAAAACTGGTGTAATTTCCGCTCACAAAAACCATCTCATCATCCACTTCAATTTCTTCTAAGCCGGCGTCAATAAGTTCCAATTCCATTTCATCAGCATCAAAATCTTCGGTTTTTTCAAATTCGAAAACAGCTTTTCTGTTGAACATAAATTCTAAAGAACCATTGGGAACAACGCTCCCACCAGCTTTATTGAAATATGATTTTACGTTTGCAACGGTTCTAGTTGTATTATCGGTTGCGCATTCTAGAAATAACAAAACCCCATGTGGACCTTTTCCTTCATAAGTGATTTCCGTATAGTTTTCAGCGTCCGTACTTGTAGCGCGCTTAATGGCATTGTCGATATTATCCTTAGGCATATTCTGCGCCTTAGCATTCTGAATAGCAGTTCTTAGCGAGGAATTCATATCCGGATCCGATCCACCTTCCTTCGCTGCCATTGTTATTGCTTTGGCCAATCGAGGAAATACTCTGGACATGATTCCCCATCTTTTTTCCTTTGCAGCTCTACGGTATTCAAAAGCTCTTCCCATATAAAATTGATTTGTCTATTTTTAGATTTAGAATAAGTGCAAATCTAATTAAGCTTTCCTAAAAAAGGTAATTCCACATTTTACTTTTAATTTGCACCACCAAATTGAACTTATGATTTCGACAAAAATAGCAGGAATTGGACATTATGTGCCTGATAATGTTGTAACTAACGAAGATCTATCTGTAATGATGGACACCAACGACGCTTGGATAAAAGAACGAACAGGCATCCACGAAAGACGTTGGGTACCCGAAGGAAGCGATGATACACCTTCTGTAATGGGAACAAAAGCTGCAAAAGTTGCTATCAAAAATGCAGGAATTGAAGCTTCGGATGTTGATTTTATCATTTTCGCTACTCTTTCTCCCGATTATTATTTTCCTGGACCGGGAGTTATGGTTCAAGACCAATTGGGCATTGATAATATTGGAGCATTGGATGTAAGAAATCAATGTTCAGGGTTTGTTTATGGACTTTCTGTGGCCGATCAGTTTATTAAATCCGGTACCTATAAAAACATTCTATTAATTGGCAGTGAGTTGCACAGTGGAGGTCTGGATAAAACTACTAGAGGTCGTGGTGTGTCTGTAATTTTCGGAGATGGTGCTGGAGCTGTAATACTTCAGCCAACCGAAGAAAAAGGCAAAGGAATTTTAACCAGTCATTTACATTCTGAAGGAAAATACGCCAAAGAATTAGCATTGCTCGGACCATCCACTCATCATTGGGTTGATAAAATTATGATTGAAAATAATCCTGAGGATTTAAGCTATTACCCTTATATGAATGGGAATTTTGTTTTCAAACATGCGGTTACTCGTTTTCAGGAAGTAATAAAAGAAGCTTTGGAAGCCACAAACCTTGGAGCATCAGATATTGATCTTTTAATTCCACATCAAGCAAATTTGAGGATTAGTCAATATGTACAGAAAAAAATGGGATTGGGGGAAGGAAAGGTTTTTAATAATATTATGAAATACGGAAATACCACTGCCGCCTCCATTCCAATTGCGATGAGTGAAGCTTGGCAAGAAGGTAAAATGAAGGACGGTGACCTTGTTTGTTTAGCTGCTTTTGGAAGTGGCTTTACTTGGGGAAGCGCCTTAATTAGATGGTAATTCCTTTTTCAAAATCGGATTCATAATCCAGAAAAATAATGGAGGAAACATAGACAACAGCATCATTCCGGGATAGCCTCCTGGAAGTTGCGGGTTTTCTTTATGATTTTCAAGAATCTGGTATTTTTTATGTGGATTTGCATGATGATCGCTATGTCTTGTCAACTCAAATAGCATTACTCTGCCTACCAAATGATTGGAATTCCAAGAATGTTTTGGCCTTACATCTTCATATCGATTTTCGGAAACTTTTTCCCTTTTTAAACCATAGTGTTCAATATAGTTTACAGTTTCCAAAAGGATTCCTCCGAAAATTCCAGCGAGAACAAAGCCTAGGGCTATTTCCCAGGATAAGAAAATGAATATCAAAAGAATAAATCCCAATTGGATCAACATAAAAAACAACATTTCATTTTTTAGGCAGAAGAAGGATAATCTCCGATGTTTTAGATTTTTAATTTGAATTTCCCAAGCACTTAAATAGGAGAAAATCATGGATCTAAACCAAAAAATATAAAGCCATTCATTATACCTAGCCGTAGCCGGATCCTCATCTGTAGCCACATTTTTATGATGACCTTGATTGTGTTCGATAAAAAAATGACTGTATAAACTGGTGAATAAAAGCAGCTTAGAGAGATTCTGTTCAAACTTATTGCTTCGATGTCCCAATTCATGGGCGACATTAATACCTAAAACTCCACATAGCAAGCCAAAAGAAAGAATTCGTCCGAAAAACTCGGTGGACCAAAGGTTTTCCTGACTTAAAATGTAAACAAACCAAAAAAGGAAAATATACTGTAGAGGAACGGTTAAATACAAAAGCCAATCGAAGGTTTTGTCCTTGGCAGCAGTTTCCCGTTCCAGTTTATCCATATTTCTTGCGTCGGTTCTAAGAACAACTTCAAGAGCAGGAATAAATGCAAAGGCATATAACAAGGGAAAAAAGCTTAACCACCCCTCTTGGGTAAAGGAAAAGGCAACGGAAGCTGGTATTGAAAAAGAAAGAAGGTATTTAAGGTTTCTGATTTTCATCTAATCTCAAAAATAGAAAAATTAGCCTTGCTTTTCCATAGATCTTAATTCCATAAGTAATGAATTATTATCGAGGGAATTAGTACCAAAAAGTTCCTTGCAGGCTTCAATATTTTTCAAATCTGGATGGTGATTTGTTTGGCAATAATGCAAATATTTCATCACTTTAAAACCATCAAACCAAAAATAGAAATTCGTAATAAAAGCCATTTCTGAAGCCGATCTTGTGATTAGGTCATGCAAATCTTTGTCAAGGTTTTCATCCTTTAAAAAATTGCCAATCAAGGAACCTTCAATTGAATTTGCATCCTTAAAAACCGTCGACAGATTGCTAAGAAAAGTGGAAAGTTTCTTAAAAATCATAGGATTAAACAAAAGCGAATAATCTTTATTCCCCTCCTCCTCGGCAATCATAGCTTTCCCTGTACCAAAAGGCACTCGGGTAGATTTTCTTGCTGATGGGTAAACTGTGGTTTCTGTCCATTCCTTAAAATTTCCATGGGGAAAAACTTTATGAAGAAAATAGAAATCCTCACCAGCTTTTCGGCGGTTCATACCCCCTATTTTACAATACAAATCTGATCGGCAAGCCATACTGGAACCTACAGTTTGATAATAGTGAGGATAACCAGTGGACTTTAATGCCAGTGAATAATACCTCAAAAAAATCTCATAATTAACAATGGAAGTCAAGTGCTTAGAATCCAATTCTGAAAATGGGTGTTCGTAATACAAACTCAAACCATTAAAACCCTGAGATTCTGCATTTAAAACGGAATCAAAATAATTTGGGGCTATGTCACAATCAGCATCCAAGCAAACAATTAGTCCTGGATAATTAATTTCTTGAAATCGTTTTACAGCTTCATCCATACCAATTTTCCGTGCCAATCCAACTCCCGCATGTTTTGCTTTTAAATCAAAAGCCGCAATAAAGTGCACTGAAATTCCAGAATTGAGGATTAAATTCTTAAAATTTTGAAATTGTGATTGATGTTTTTTCCTAATTTCTTCTTCCTCTTTAATGGAATGATTTAAAACTACAATTAGTTCAATCTGATTTGGATTAAGACATTTAACCTTTTCCAAATTCGACATAAAACCCTGAATATCTTCATTATAAGCAGGAACCACAAGAGCCACTTTTAAGGAAGGGTTTGGGCTTTTAGAAATATATTTTTCTTCGCTGTAGGCAAATCTTTTCGTGTAAAAAGAAACCTGAGCATTAAATGTCTCCAATTGAATTGAACTTTTAAATTTGCTGCAAAATACGGAAGCATGAACGTTAATGAACTATCCTTAAAAACTACATCGTCCAAAGAATGGATAGATTGTGTTTTAGCCAATTTCGATGATTTCTTAAAAGATCATGCGGATTGTGAGCGTAAAGCTTCGTCGATGGCCATGAGTTTTGTGGCAAAATATCCTAATCGTGGAGAAATCATTCAGGATTTAATTCACACAGCCATTGAGGAGTTGGATCATTTTAGGTTGGTTTATAAAATTATGCAGGACAGAGGTTTACAATTAAACCATTCTATTGGGGAGGATCTTTATGTAAAACAGCTTTTAAAACATTGCCATTCCGACCGAGACAAAAGGTTTAGAGATCGCTTAATTATTGCTTCAATTGTAGAAAATCGCGGTTTTGAGCGATTTAAAATGGTAAGCGATCATATTGAGGATGAGGAGCTTTCCAAATTTTATCACATGATTTACACTTCCGAAGCCAAACATGGAAATATATTCGTGGAAATGGCTTTGAATTACTTTCCCGAGGAAGAAGTTTTTCAGCGCTGGGAAGAATTGGCGGAAAAGGAAATGGAAATTTTAAATGGCTTGGAATTAAAAGCAGCCCTCCATTAAATTAATAAGGCTCTACGGGTTCTCTTTCCTTTAAATGTCCGGAAGCAAAGGCTTTTTGCAAAACATTTTCAATTAGTTTATCCTCTTCAACAGTTTCTGGGTCGTAGGGGGTTTTTAGACTAATATCATTGTAATTGGCCAAGGCATTCCACCAAAAAGCTCTCCAACCACTGCGGTAGGTAGAAATCAATTCATAGGTAGTAATTCCAGTTTCCCTATAAAGTAGTTTACTTAATATTTGCCCTTCACTATGAGTTAGTTTTTTAAGTTTCTCTTCAAAATTATCCTCGATATACCTTTGAAACTCCTTTACTTTTCTCTTCTTTTTTCTTTTGCTTTTAATCTTAGAAAGCTCAATATTTAAACTATCTCTTTTATTCCCAGCAATTACTACATAGGGATAAACTTTATAGACTTTTCTTTTTAATTTATAATATCTCCTTTTTGCTTCCTTACTGTCAAAAGTTGGGGTTTGAATAAAAAGAACTTCATCCAAAACCATAATTGGTATGGTGTCACCATCAATAATAAATGCATCCAAAAAAGCCCTTCCGTGAACGTCTTTATATTTAACTAAAGTATCATTCTTAGGAGGATTTGTAGGCTGGGCATTAGTTACAAAGCCAAAAAATAAAATTAAAAGTAAGGGGTAAAGACTTTTCATTAGGTTCTATTTGTTTTCCAAGCACTTTTGCTTTGTTGGTTGGTATTGGAAACGCTATTCTTGCTTTTTTCAGTATCCAAAAGATGAGCCAATACCAAGGCAGCAATTTCTTCCTCCTCAGGGTCAGATTTCTTTAAATCGCTTGGATTAAAATGTTGGTCCACAAAAGAAGTATCGAAATTTCCGCTAATGAAATGTTCATTTTCCATTACATATTTCCCAAAGGCCAAAGTTGTAGTAAGTCCTACTACTTTATAATCCTCACAAGCACGGATCATTCTCAATCTTGCTTCTTCCCTATCCTTACCATAAGTAATTAGTTTAGAAATCATTGGATCGTAATAAATTGGAATAGCCATACCCTCTTCAAATCCATCATCCACTCGAATTCCTGGTCCATGGGGTCTTTGATATTCTATTAAAGTTCCAATATCTGGTAAGAAATTCTCCATTGGATTTTCAGCATAAACTCTTACTTCCATGGCATGACCGATAATTTTAAGGTCTTCCTGAGCGAAGCTCAACTTTTCGTTTCGTGCCACTTTTATTTGCTCCTTTACCAAATCAACACCCGTAATCATTTCGGTAACGGGATGTTCTACTTGCAAACGAGTATTCATTTCCAAGAAATAAAAATTCTTGTCTTGGTCCAAAATAAATTCTACAGTTCCAGCGCCAATATAGTCGCAAGCTTTTGCAACTTCCACCGCTGTTTTTCCCATTTGTTCTCTAACTTCCTCCGTTAGTACAGCAGATGGCGCTTCCTCAATTACTTTTTGATGTCTTCTTTGAATACTGCATTCTCTTTCGAATAAATGAACGCGATTACCGTGTTTATCGCAGAGAACCTGAATTTCTATATGACGTGGAGAGGTTACATATTTTTCGATAAAAACGGCGCCATTTCCAAAGGCAGAAACCGCCTCAGAAACTGCTAATTGCATTTGCTCTTCAAATTCTTCTTCGTTTTCAACAATGCGCATTCCCTTACCACCACCACCGGCAGAGGCTTTAATTAAAACTGGAAAACCTATTTCTTTACTAATCTTTTTCGCTTCTTCAACATCGTCTATAGCACCTTCTGTACCGGGTACCAGAGGAATATTAAACTTTTTAGCTGCCTCTTTTGCAGAAAGCTTGTCCCCCATTACTCTCATAGAATCCGCCGATGGCCCAATGAAAGTAATCCCTGCCTCTTCAACCATTTCGGCAAACTCAGCATTTTCAGATAAAAATCCGTAGCCTGGATGAATAGCATCCACTCCAATTTCTTTACAGACCTTTAGGATTTTATCTCCCAAAAGATAACTCTTATTGGATGCGGGTGGGCCCAATAAAACAGCCTCATCAGCATATTTTATGTGAGGAGAATTTCGATCAGCTTCAGAATACACTGCCACTGTTTTAATGCCCATTTCCTTGGCAGATTTCATAATCCTAAGGGCGATTTCTCCTCTGTTGGCAATAAGTATTTTTTGCATAAAATATCTGAGTTGGTCTGCGAAGATAAGTCTAAATGAATTTTTAATAAAATGCTTTTAAGGATTTTGATAAAAAGCTTAGTTTGCTTTGCCTTTAACTAATAAAAGGAGGCAACAATTTACCAGCTACAAAGTCCGTTTTCATTTTTAAATCTAATTCTCACCAATGCTCCAAAAGCCAAAATCACCGAAGTCCATCGCTGTTTTTTCACTCCTGTTTTTAATGGGATGCTCCTCTGTCCCAAAAGGTTCGGGAATTAGCCAGTCTAAAGGTTCTGTGAAAAATGGCGAATTGGTAAACGGCAGAAGATTTCCTTATAAAGGAGCCAATTACAAATACTTTTCGCCTTTGAGCTTTGCTTTGTTTAATAGAGCTTGGGTTCATTCTAAAGTTTTGGACATCAGCTTGGAAGCGTATAAAAAATGTGAAAAAACTTGTCCAAAAAGGAAGTTTCTTTTAATGGAATGTTCCGAAAAAAATGGAGGTAGACCTTGGCCACATCGAACGCATCAAAATGGAACTTCAATTGATTTTGCTACTCCCCTTTTAAAAAATGGGAAAATTTATCATTTCGATCACCATTATGGTATTTGGCACTATGCCATGAAGTTTGATAAAAACGGAAAACTAGCCAGCAATAAAAAAGTGGAAATTGATTTTGAAACCATGGCCAAACATATTTTGGCTTTGGAAAAAGCTGCAAGAAAAAGGGGAATGTATATTAAAAAGGTAATTCTAAAAGTGAATTTAAAAGATGAATTTTTTAAAACTCCCTCTGGAAAAAAGGTAAAAGCAAAAGGGATTTATTTTGTTCGAAGTTTACCCGAAATAGTGGACGATGTGCATGACGATCATTATCATGTCGATTTTGCTTGGCTTTAATCGATTAACTCAAATTCATTCGATTCAAACTCCTTCCCGTTAATTATCAAACTAAGTTTATGGATTCCCGGGTAAAAAACCCGCGTAGTTATTACCCTAAAGCTATGGCTTTTTTCAATTTCAACTAAGCTTTGAGCTGCCAAATCTCTTTCGCTGATTTTAAAAACTTTTTTGGAATGAGTTCCATTAGATTTTAAATAATAAATGGCATACTCAACCCTTATTCGAGCCTGCTTGGTTTCTTTGTTTTTTAGTTTAAATGAAAATGGGATAGCCTCCCCAACCTTTACCCTGGCTTGGTTAATTTCAAAATCAGAAAGGGCAATACTTTTTATTTCCGCATATCCAAAATGCGCTAAGGCTCTGGAGTTTCCTTGTTTTAATAAGGTTCGCAGAGCATGCTTTACCAGTCTATTGCGATTTTCGTTTTCGCCAAACCATTTATCGGCAATATCCAAAACCAATTCCGGTTGATTTTTGGAAATATCGTTAAGATTATTCGCTACACTCCTTCGAACAAACTCTTCGGGATCGTCCTTTAGGTTTTCAAGAATTGGAATAATATCGGAAGGGTCCTTTTTATAATAAGGCAATCCCATTGCCCAAGGCAACATAGGTCGGATTCCTTCACTGGAAAGCCTTCTTACTTTAAAATCCTCGTGTTTCGACCATGCCATTGTTTGTTTTAACATTTCCTTAACCAATTAGGCTGTTTCTCCTTCTTCCAACTTTATTAAAGCAAAAATTGAATAATTTACAATGTCGCTATAGTGAGAATCTATTCCTTCAGAAATTAAAGTTTTTCCTTGGTTATTTTCTATTTGTTTTATTCTATTTATTTTCATTAAAATTAAATCTGTGTAAGAGCTAATTCTCATATCTCGCCAAGCTTCACCATAATCATGATTTTTATCCATCATCAAAGCTTTTGTTTGCTTTGTGTATTTGTCATAAAGTGCTATTGCTGTTTCAATGTCTAATTCAGAACTTTTAACTTCTATCAATTCTATTTGAATCAAAGCAATAATACAATAGTTTACCAAACCAATAAATTCTGGTTCTATCCCCTCATCTACTTTTCGAACATCGTTTTCCTGTAGCCCACGGATGCGCTGCGCTTTAATAAAAATCTGATCAGTTAATGATGGAAGCCTTAAAATACGCCATGCACTTCCGTAATCTTTCATTTTCTTCTCGTAAAGGTCACGACAGGTTTTGATTACCGCGTCATATTGCTCGGAGGTATGCTGCATTGATTTCTTTCTGTTGA
>CAKZNE010000226.1 GCA_937129395.1 uncultured Cryomorphaceae bacterium
ATTTCCAGATTGTATAGCTTTGTACTTTTTATCTTCAAAAACTCCAGTTACTTCGATGGGTTTTTTGGGTTGAACTTGGAAAAGCGCTTGATATTTTAAACTTTTTTTAAAGGCGAATGAAATTTGGCTCCCAGAGTATTTTGGTTTTTTGAAATCCGCCTTTGGCACATAGGTTTCTAAGGGTGAAATTCTTAAATCTGGTTTAATTACCACCTTGGCTACTCCTCCAAATGATTTGGTTAAGGCCTTACTCCCCCTGCTTTCGGCTCCTTTTGCAAAAGGAATGGTGAAACCAACTCTGGCCACAATCATCCCTTCCAACTTTTTAGAAAGCCCCATTCCTGCTAAATCAAAAATGTTGTTTCTAACTTCCGATTTTCCTTTTTCATCTACCTTAGGAACGAAAAACTTGAAACCATTTGGGGAGGTGCTCACATACCCAGGGATTTCAGCCTGACTGGCAACTCCACCTTCTATAATTTCCCAATCTTCAAAATATTCGTGATCTGCTAATTCTTGAGGATTAACAATTTCAAAGCCTTTATCTTTTAATTGTTGGATGTAATTTTCATAGCAAGAATCCGTAATTCGTTGCAACCTTTCCAATTCTACTCCTTGAACACCAAGAGTTAGAGAAGCGCTGGCATCCCCTCTATATCCTCCACCCGCTTGTCTACCTCCACGAGCCGTTTCCGATTCGCCGTAAATCATTTGGTAGTTTATATAAAAGTGTTGGATGAAAATCCTCTTCTTGGCATCGTTGAATTTTTTGCCTTTGAAACCGCTGTCTTTTAATTTTATCTCACTGATTTCCTGACCCATAGCAGGCCCAAAACTTATGCATAGAATAAATAAAACGGAGGTGATTTTTAAAATAGATGTGCCCTTCATAGCTCCTTAATTTAATTGTGATTAATGAAATACAAAGTAGCTGAGTATCTCATCCACAATCAATAGGGCAAATGCCCCAAAAGCTATATAAGCCTGTGTTTATAAGCCTTTTGAACAAGTTCAGCCTTGTTCTTTACCTCCATTTTTTTATAAATATTCTCAATATGGGTACGAACTGTATTTGGACTAATAATTAAGTTGGCTGCAATTTGCTGGTAATTTAATCCTGTGCATAGTTGTTTGAGAACCTCGTTTTCTCTTTTCGATAAGTTAAAGTCCACCTGATCATCCTCTATTCCTCCAGGGTTTTGAATAATCCTAAGGGCCTTTCTGGCAATTTCTGGCGACATCGGCGCTCCTCCTTCCATTATTTCATGGATGCTATCGAAAATTTCCTTTGGGGTGCTTTCCTTTAACAAATAACCTATGGCTCCAGATTTTATGGATTCATAAATGGATTGTTCATCGTCAACAACGGTGAGCATTATTACTTTAATGTGTGGGTATTTTTTACTTACTTCTTGTGTTGCTAAAACCCCATTAAGGTTTGGCATTTCGATATCCATAAGTATTACATCCACATTGGAATTTAGTTCCAAGCTTGCTAGTAAGTCCTCTCCATCAATAGCATGGAACTTTACTTTGAAATCATCAAAAAGGCCCAATTTATTTATTAAAGATTGGGCTAAAAAACTATTGTCTTCAGCAAGCGCAATTTTTATCATAGTACAAATAACCTTTAAGGCTCTTTAATTTTCAATAGGGCAAATGTCCCAATGCTTAATCCAAAACTAAAATTAGTTCAGTCCCATTAGGTCCAGACTTTAGGCTAAATCTCGCCTTCGTTTCTTCGGCTCTTTTTTCCATTCCTTTTATACCCGTCCCTTTTCTTGTGGTTTTGGGGTCAAAACCAATCCCGGTATCGGAAATACAGATTTTCAGTTTTGGATTACCTTTTCCACTAGCTCTTATATTTATTTTTTCTGCTTTAGCGTATTTTAAAGCATTGTTAATTCCCTCTTGTACTATTCTGTAATAATTTATGGTTTGGATGGGGCCTAACTCAAAATCGAAAATATCCTCTTGAGTGAAATGAATTTCCACTTTGGTTAAACTGTTAATTTGTTCAACATACTGTTCTATCCGAACCAACAATTCACTGTAAAAAATGGACTTATCGCTTACCATCCAAATGGTTTCGCGCAATTGCGACATGGTTTCTCTGGCAAATACATTAATATTTTCCAAACTTTTTACCTTATCACCCGCTTGTCTTTGATACATTTCCATATCCAAGGAAGAAATAATATGACTAATCCGAGCTCCAATATTATCGTGTAATTCTTGAGAAATTCGCAAGCGTTCTTGACCAAGCCTATTTTCTTCTCGTTGGGCTTGAAGGAGCTTTTTGGTTTTGTAAAATTTCCACAGACTAAAGATACCAAGCAAGCTTAGTAGGGCAGCCATAAAAGCCAAAACTACAAACCACCATTTTTTCCAAAAAGGAAAGTTTCTATTTATCAATAAGATGTAATGAAATTCTTTCCCATTGGCTTTGTTTTTAAAATAAACAATAAGTTCCTCTTCACCATAAGATGGTGAAAGCTGCAGAGTGCCAATTTCATTCGGATTTAAAGCCCTGCCCCCAAACTCAAATCTATTTTCAACATTTTGTGGATCGATAAGATCAATGATTTCATACTTCAATAAAATTTCGGATTGATCATAATCCAATTCCAAGGGATCCGCGAGGTTTAAAACCATATTTCGGTGCTGAAATAATATTTGTGGTTTTTTTGCGGAAAGTCTTACTTTTTCCGGATCGAAAACAAAAACACCTCCTACTCCGGAATAGTAAAGAAGGGAGTCAGAATAAAATCCTCCTTGATTATACTCCTTAATTGGGAAGCCATTATTAAAAGCAAATTTTTGATTTAAGTCTCCTGTTCTTTTATAAACAGCAGTACTTGAGCTCATCCACAATTCATCCTTTTTTTGCCGGTGAATGCTATGAAAGTATTTATCCCCAATTTCCTCAGCCTTTATTTTTCCATTTTCCAAAACCAATAATCCGTCTCCTAATCCAGCGAGCCAAACCTTATTTTCTCCGGCGGTCATGCTAATTACCGATCTAAATTCTTGGGGGTGATTTAGGCTAATCAAATTTGAATCTAAAAAGTATATCCCTTTTGTGGTACTGGCCAAAAAACCACTTTCATAGGGTCTTATATTCATTAAGTAAGTTTTGGGTTCTTCAAAGGGAAAAGGTTTTTGGAACAAGAAATTCCCCTTAAAATCAAAAAATAACATGGCCAGTTTGGTAGTTCCAATCAAATAGTTTTTAAAGGGGAAAAATTTTACAATGGTATTGTTTAAGTTATTCTCCTCACTGCTGTAAATTGGCCTTATTTTTTGTCCATCATAAAAGAAAACTCCAGAATTTAAACTCCCCAAAAACAAACCTTCAGAACAGGCATAGGAACTAATTATTGATAGTCCTTCACTAATTTTCTCTAGCTGATCATCCTCATTATTTCCTCCAATTCTTTTTATGCCATCGTTTGTATTTACATACAGTTTAGACTTCCATTTCTGAAAAGTCCAACAGGAAACAGCATCATTTTCATCATCTTTTATTTCCTTGTAATTGGAAATGAGGAGGTTTCTATGTAGCATTAGCACACCCTGCTCAGAGGTGGCAATCCAAAGGTTTTCCTCACTATCTTTGAGAATAGATTCAATTCTATATTTAGGAAAATGCACCCGCCATTTTAGGTTTTTACCTTTCATATACACTTCCAACAAGCCATTGTGAGTGGCCGCAAAAACTCTATTCTTTGAATAAGAAATCAGCCTGCCGCCATAGGAAGGATATAAACAATTTGTATCATTCCCTTGAATGGCGAAAACCCCCTTTGTATTAGAAAGGAGATTTATACCCGCGCTAATAAAACTTTGATTTGACGGATTAAATCCAATCCTAGATTGCTTTGAAGGCCAATTTTTTAGCTTTAATTCAAAATCCAAAAAAAGACTATCACTGGTATTTGAATTTTTTATGGCGATTCCATTTTCTAAAAATGCGTAATCGTAATATTCACTTTCTTCAAAATTGTAATTTTCAATTTGGAGACTATAAATATTTATTCGGTAAACCCCTTTTGTTCCAACACAAAAAAGATTGGAATCTATGGATTTAAGGCCAAGACAATACTGTTCTAGGCCTTCAATTTTTCCTACTTCAAAACCATTGTAATAGTTTAAACCATTAGGAGTAGCAATCCACATCCTTCCAAGTTCATCTTCTTCCAAATAAGTAACAGTGCTTTGAATCAAGCCATTGTCCAAATTTAGATTTAGACTTTCCCTTAAATCTTGAGCCTTTAAAAAAATTGGGCTTAGAAAAATTAAAACTATGCTACAGAAACGACGGGTCATAAAAGCTAAAACAAGTCCTACAAATATGGCTAAACCTATTTAAATAAAAAGCAAAAAGCCCCAATCCAATAAATATTGAAAAAGGGCTTCCTTAATATTTGAACCGAGAAACTAAAACTGATATACCAAGGACAATTCTAAACTATTATCCAAGCCGAAATTTACTTGAGAGCTATTGGAAACTTCTTCTTGATTTAATTCCCCAATTTTTCGTTTGGCTTCGGAGCCATTATAGCCCAAGCTTGGTAAAAGTTCTGCACCAAAAATGAGACCTTTACCGAGTTCATAATTGAAGCCAAAAACACCTAGCACTCCAAATCTATAGGCTAGTGATTTGGTATAGGAACTTTCATCAAAGTTGGAATTTGACAAGCTTAAATTTGCGGAAATATCGGAGCCATATCTTAGTTTAAATTTGGGACTTAAAGATTTTCGCCATTCTTTACCCAACCTTAATCCCAAACCGGCATTAAAATTTTCCCTGTCCGAAGAACCTTCAGGTTGAAAGTTTAATCGGGCATTTAGAAACGAAACCCTCCATAAGCTGGTTTCATTTCCAAAACGGTAAACCATATTGAAATCATCCAAATTGGAAAAGGAGAATCCAAGCTCCTTTACATTTTCTTCTTTTTGGGCCTTACTGCAAAATGCCAATCCGAACACGAATGCAGCTACAAACAAATTTTTCATAATTGATTTTATTTAATTTGTTCTGCTGCCTTTCAATCTACATGCCAGTAATAGCGGCTACTTCGACCAAATTCACCAACACGTATTTTCAATATATGAAATGTCATTTCTGGTTAATAAAAAAACCAATTTCCCATTCCGAAACTAAGTTAGACCTCCAAATATTTAGGGTTTTCAGTTTTTCTTTTAGGCTTTAAATTAAATCTATAACCAATCCCCGCGGCCACATTTACTAAATAGTCATAGTCGTAATTTATGGGTCGAGGGTATCCAGGAAAAGTAATTCCCAATCCAAAAGTCATGAATAAAGGCCGAGTTTTAGAAAGATCTTTATTTAGTCCTAAATTTATAGATATTCCCCTAGTGAAATAAATACCTGTATGGTCCTCAGTAACTCCAATATCTCCATAACATGCGCTGAAATACAATGACTTCATCGCAAGTTGAAAACCTGCGTTTAAAGAGACCTTTCCATTTACCACTCCACTTCCAATTAATAAACCAGAGTGATTTTCTCCGAGAACAGTTTTTAGGCCTATAAGCCCATAATTTGGACCTATTCCTAGACTAAAATTAATCGGGGATTCTTCTTTTTCTTGGCTTTTCATAGGCAAAGCGACTTGCACCAATAAAAGCATTGCTAAAATTTTCATATTGATTAGTAATTTAATTAAGTCGTAACGGGCAATTTCCATTCATATTTTCAAACCCCTTTACATTCACACCCCATTATTTTGACGAATATTGGCCATAGGAATTCTGGCGATATGAAGGTGAATATTATTAAATTCGCAGCTTGCTAAAAGAAGAGCTTTTTACTTCTGATCTTCTTTTAGTATCAATTTTATAAAATACTCCTTGGAGTTTAAGGCTTAAAAACGCATGCAGAAATATCCAGAATATAAGCAGATCAACACTTCCCAAATTGGAAAGGATATACTTAAAAGATGGCAGGAAGAGGGAACTTTTGAAAAGAGTATTTCGAGCCGGGAAGGTAAACCTACATTTAATTTTTATGAAGGTCCTCCATCAGCGAATGGGTTGCCAGGTATTCATCATGTTATGGCTAGAGCCATTAAGGATATTTTTTGTCGTTTTAAAACTTTAGAAGGTTTTCAAGTAAAACGTAAAGCAGGGTGGGATACTCATGGTTTACCTGTAGAGCTTGGTGTTGAAAAGGAATTGGGAATTACCAAAGAGGATATTGGCAAAAAAATTAGCGT
>CAKZNE010000227.1 GCA_937129395.1 uncultured Cryomorphaceae bacterium
CCATGATTCCCAAACATTCCTTTTGAGTTGGAAGACCGGTTCCTCCACCTACCGTTCCTACAATTAAAGAAGGTAAAGTGAGAGAAACATACAAATCGCCAAAATGATCAACCTCCATTCGAGTTAAGCCAATGCTGGATTCGGAAATACAAGCAACATCTTGTCCGCATGCGATAAACAAAGCTGTAAGTCCGTTTGCCACATGACCTTGAGCGCCAATAGAGCCGCTTTGGGTGACGGCCAAAGTTGAAGCTCTCCAATAATCCACCATTTTTTTAGGAGTGGTTTTTAAAATATCCACAACAATCTTTTTACCTATTGTTACCTCAGAAGTCACTTTTTTCCCTCTTCCATTTGTAAAGGACAATGCCGTTGCTTTTTTATCACCCGAATAATTACTTTCGATATACCAATCAAGGGGTTTGAATCTAAAATTTGACAAGATGAAGCGACAAATTTTATCTGTACAAATAGTGACCATATTCTGTCCAGCTGCATCCCCCGTACTATATTCAAAAGTTAGGATCACACTATTGCCTTCTACATTACTTTTGATATTTCTCAACTCTGCAAAACCGCTATTTTGCTTGGTAATATTTTTAAATTCTCCAATATTCCGGTTTGCCCATCTTGAAAAATCCAAGGCTTGGCTTATATTTTCAAATTTAAAATAAGGACTTCTTTGCACCCCTTCACTTAAACAAATGGTGGTTATACCGCCCGATTGGGAACAAGCTTTCATCCCTCTGTTATAGGAAGCAACCAAAGCTCCTTCTGTTGTGGCTAATGGAATAGGGAATTCTCCATCCGCGTGTGTTCCTTTTATTTTAATAGGACCGGCAAGTCCGGTTGGAATTTGAGACATTCCGATAAAGTTTTCAATGTTGCCTTCAAAACCATTTTTACAGTTGAGTTTAGACCCGTTTTTTAGGTTCCTTGCTCCATTGATGTAATTGTTTTTGGATTTGCTTTTATTTTCTGAGTTTTCAATTTCTTTATGAGAGTTCAAATTGTCATTGAAAAGTTGATTTCCCTCATTTCCTACACTAGAGCCTTTGGCTGCTAATGATAATTCTGATTTACTAAATACTTTTTTCATGTTCTTTTTTGTTTTTTGAACTGGTCCAAAAGTAGCTAGCTGGGCAAATGGCGATTTAGATTTTTCGCACTAGACATTTCAAATTATTGGCATTGATTAAATATTTTGACTAAATCAATTTTCTGTTTTACAATTATTATTGATTTTTAATAACACAAAGGCAACAAAACAAATCAATGGCGCAATTCGCTAAATTAATTTATTCGAATAACTAATATATAATATGAATTAACACCTATGGGCACAATAAACTCATCCTCACAAAAATGAAAATAGCCATTTGCTTAAATGGAATTGCCTGTTGTCTTTTACAGGATTCTTAAATCCAATGGAGAGTTGAAAGACACTAATAAGTTGAAAAATGGGGCTAGGAAAAACCTTAACTGGCGGTAATTGGACCAACAGAACTAACCATAACAGAAGTCAATATTGCTTTTCGAATTTCTGTAATAGCTGGATTAAGGATTTGATTATTCGTTCCTAATTCCATTTTTTCCTGTAGATTTTTAAACAAGGATTTTAGCTCTGATCTCGATTTTTTAAATTCCTTGGTCAAGGAACAGGTTTTCAAGAGCATTAGCAGGGCATAGTCCAATTCACTAATATCATTTGGTTGTTGAAGACTAGCTTTAAGGTTCCTAACAATTTCTTTCCTTTCAAGCCTTCCCTTCAATTCAATTTTCCGGTAGGGAATCCCCAGAAATTTTAACTGGTGAATTTTTATCATCCTTTGATCATCCAAGGATTGAAAAACTTGATCGCGAAGGGATTTTGACTTTTGAGCTAAAAACCGAACCCAATAATCCAACTTTCTAATTTTTGAGGATTTTTTGATCCAGGTTAAAACTTCATTATATATAGGAACATTGGTGGTTTGCTGGGCATTAATATGGAGTTTTTTTTCCTTAACCAAAATTAATTCTTCATCTGCCATTTCCAGCAACAATGCACCAACCAAGCCATAACTGCAATAAATCCCATTTACAAATGATGTTTTCTTTTTGGGGTTTTGTGCTACAAGAAAAAGCTGTTCCGAAATATTTTCCATCCTAAGGTTTTGTAGATCTCTTTCGGTAATCCAAAACAAGAAAAATGAGGCCGGCAACGGTTAACCCAATGGGCATAATTATAAGTCCTTCAAAAACAAAGGCAGCAATCACCGTTACAATGATTACAATGGCGACTTTTATCCACGCAATTTTCCCTTTTACTGGGCCGGTGGATTCATTGTTGTTTTCACTCATTAAGTATGCAAATTTTGGTAAGAGCAGACAAGATAGAAATTTCCTTACTTAAATATTTCAAAGTAATTAAAGACTTTTTGCTTTTTGCTTTTTTTAGCGCTTAGCTGCTCTACCGTTACGTTTAAATCTATGAATAACGTAATTTAGCGCGAGAATTTTTCAAGCAAATGAGTACAATGCTAAAATCAAAAGTTAAAGATCTTATTTCCAAGGAAATAGAAGCAATTCAAAACATTCCTATTGATGGAGTGATTCAAAATGCTATAGACCTTATTGAACTTAAAGTAAATAAAAAAGGTGGAAAGATTGTAGTTAGCGGTATGGGAAAGGCAGGCCAAATTGGTGTGAACATCGCTACCACTTTAAGTTCTACTGGAAGTCCAGCAGTTTTTATGCACCCAAGTGAAGCCCAACATGGAGACTTAGGAATGGTTCAGGAAAATGACATCATGATTTTAATTTCCAATTCAGGCAAAACCAGAGAACTTATTGAACTTGAATTTTTGGTTAAAAAACTTCATAGGGATATTAATATTATTGCCATTACTGGAAATCAAGAAGGTGAATTGGCCAAGCTTAGTGATGTAGTTTTATGTACGGGAAACCCCACGGAAATTTGCCCTTTAGGCCTTACGCCTACCACATCAACAACAGCCATGACCGTTGTGGGTGATATTCTGGTGGTTTTATTAATGGAGCAAATAGGCTTTACCAAAAAGGAATATGCCAAAAGACATCACAGCGGATATTTAGGAACTAAAGCGAGAAACGAATAATGAAGGAATTTATATTAATCGCCGGACCTTGTGCCATTGAGGACAAGGAAATGGCTCTACATATTGCAAAAGAAGTAAAATCCATTTGCACCGATTTGGGGATTCGCTATATTTTTAAAGGAAGTTATCGAAAAGCCAATAGATCTAGACTAGACAGTTTTACAGGTATTGGTGATGAAAAAGCCCTTAGGATATTAAAAGAAGTTGGGGAAGAATTGGGATTGGAAACTATTACCGATATCCACGAAAGCCATGAAGCTGAAATGGTAGCCAAATTCGTGGATCATATTCAAATTCCTGCTTTTTTATGCCGACAAACAGAATTATTATTGGCCGCAGCTAAAACTGGAAAAGGAGTAAATATTAAAAAAGGACAGTTCCTATCGCCCGAGGCAATGGTTTTTCCTGTAGAAAAAGTAGAATCTGTAAACCCAGGATCGGCATGGGTTTGTGAAAGAGGGGTAAGTTTCGGGTATTCCGATTTAATTGTTGACGCCACCGCAATTCATAGACTAAAAAAATTGGGAGTCCCGGTAATTATGGATTGCACGCACTCGGTACAAAAACCAAATAAAACAGAAGGAGTTACTGGTGGTGATCCAAGTTTAATAGAAACTATAGCACTTTCGGCAATGGCCACGGGTGCAGATGGTTATTTTATTGAAACTCATCCCGACCCAAAATCGGCAAAAAGTGACCCGCATACCATGCTTGAATTGAGTAAGCTTAAAGGTATATTGGTAAAAGCCATGAAAATTAGAAAAGCTTTAAACGATGCCTAAATTATTGAAACTACTTTTTAAAAATTTAGAGTATTTAAGCGATCAAAATAAAATAGAACTCGCCCACTATAAGTTGGATAAATACCGTGATGGCGAATCTAAATTAGGGATAGAAAAACTTCTGAAATTTTCAGAAAGCTCCGCCTACCCTATCGATTCCTTATTGTACACCGACATAGAGCAATTGGAAAATCACCAAAAGGGTTCCATCAAACTATTGGTAATGGATTGTGATGGAGTTTTGACTGATGCCAGCATGAACCTTACTGAATTTGGGGATGAATTTAAAAGGTTCAATGCTAAGGACGGTATGGCCATAAAGAGTTGCCAAAGACAGGGAATTCAAACGGCCATTATTAGCAATGGATCAAGAGACAAAGCGATTAAATACAGAGCAAAAATGCTAGGTATTGAAAGGGTTTATGTTGGGAAAGATTCTAAAATGCTAATCCTGAATAAATGGTTGGAAGAATTGGATATTAAATTAAGTGAGGTGGCCTTTATCGGTGATGATCTTAATGATATTCCTGTAATGAAAGAAGTAGCCTTTTCCGCTTGTCCTGCAGATGCAGCAAAAGATGTAAAAAAAATAGCTCAAGTATGTCTCCAACGTAAAGGGGGTGATGCTTGTGTAAGAGAATTGATTGAAAAATACCTTGTAAAGTCATTGATTGACTGAGAATATCAAAAAAAAATATGAAGAGAAATCCATGGCATGATGTGCCAACTGGCGAAAAGTCGCCAATGATTGTAAATGGGATCATTGAAATCCCAAAGAATACCAGGGCCAAATATGAATTGGACAAAGATTCTGGTATGTTAAAATTAGATAGAGTCTTATACGCAGCAATGTATTATCCTGCCAATTATGGTTTTATCCCACAAACCTTTTGTGATGATGGTGATCCATTAGACATACTGGTGCTTTCTCAAATTGACATTGTACCAATGTGCATTGTAGAAGCAAAAGTAGTGGGCGTTATGCGAATGCTTGATGGTGGTGAAATGGACGATAAAATTATTGCCGTTGCCGAACATGACATGAGCGTAAACCATATTGAAAACATTGAAGATTTGCCCCCACACAGCCTTAAAGAGCTTAGAAACTTTTTTGAAGACTATAAAAAATTAGAAAACAAAGAAGTGGTTGTTGAAGAATTCCAAAACAGAAAAATTGCAATGGAAATTATCAATCAAAGTGTAGTTGATTACAACAAAAAATTCCGCTCCTAAAAAGAAGTGCTGTTTTTTAAAAATTCTAATGGCCTCTTTTAAAGGGGCCTTTTTTGTTTCCCTATATTGGTAAAAAGTTTCCACATGATAAAAGCTAAAAATATTTTTATCCTCGTCGGATTATTAGTCTTTGGGCCTCAAGCAATTGCTCAAAATGATTTTAAGGACAGTCTGGATATTATGGAATTAGACTTCCAAGAATTCAATGGCAGCAGCCTTAAACAAGGACATTATACGCTCATAACGGATGCCGAGGAACTCCCTAATAGTTCCTATACTCCTATTGCAAATGATAGCCTGGCAAGAGTTTCTTTTTACCCAAATTTTATCGAAGACGATACCGTGGAAACTGTTGGCCTTTTGGTAATTTCCCAAAAAGAAAAGCAATGGATAAAATTTAATATTGATTTTGAAATTGAAGCAAATGAAATAAAAGTTTACCCAGGAGGAAAAGATTTTCCAGATGTGTTTTTAATAGAATATGAAGGATATTCCAGTTTTAACAGAGGGGAAGAAAGTAGGCGTATTTTGGAAATATGGACTATTGAAAATCCTAAAAGGCTGGCCAGAATAAATTTAAAGACAAATGGCTCCGGCTCCTTTTTAGATCCTCACAGCGGCACCACAACTGTTGAAAGTATTGATTACTCTGGAGAAATTAAATACAACAACGGAAATCTTACTATTAAGGAAGAGCAAAATTCCGCATCAAAAATAGAAATTGACAGCAACGAAGTTGAAACCAATATTTATGAGAGCCAAGGTATACCTTATACCATTGTTTACAAACTACTAAACGGCTATTTCATAAAACAGTAGGGCAAAAATCAAAACATTTGACAGATCTAGAAATAATTGAAAAAACGAAATTCTTTGTACAAAAGGAATTGGAAAATGCTGAGGGCGGTCACGATTGGTGGCATATCCGGAGAGTTTGGAAAAATTCTTT
>CAKZNE010000228.1 GCA_937129395.1 uncultured Cryomorphaceae bacterium
TCAACATTTTTATTCCCTAGCCTTTTTGCGCTTTTGTTGATTTTAGTATGGTAGGGCAAGGAATCATTTAATGCAACATATTCAGAACTAGGTAACATTATTCTAAAATACCCCCTTGGTTTTGGACTGTAATTATCTTCTTCACAGGCAAAAAGTAAAAGGAGAAATAGAAGGCTAAACTTCTTCAAAACTGTCAATTTCATTGATGCTTACTTTTATTCTATTAATTCTTCTCCCTTCCATGCTCTCCACTTTAAAGACATAGTTCTCAAAGATTACTTCTTCATTTTTTGCAAGAAATTTCCCTGCAACTTCCAGAACAAATCCTGCCAAGGTATCTGCTTCACCCATTGCTTCTTCAAAGTTTTCGGTATCATCTAGGCCTATTACTTTATAAAAGTCGGTAAGGTGAATTTTCCCTTCAAAAACAAAATTTTTATCATCCAATTTGGAGTAAACCAATTGTTCTTGATCAAACTCATCGCTTATTTCTCCCACAATTTCTTCAATCACATCTTCTAAGGTAATGATCCCAGAAGTTCCTCCAAATTCATCGACAACAATGGCTAGGTGAACTTTCTTTTCCTGAAATTCTTTTAGCAGGTCGTCGATCTTTTTGTTTTCCGGAACATAAAAGGGATCCCTTAGCAGATTTTTCCAATCAAAATCTTTATCCTGATCTATAAACGGCAAAAGGTCTTTTATATATAATATCCCTTTTACTTTATCAAAATTGTCCTCATAAACTGGAATTCTAGAATAGCCTGAACTTAGAATTAATTCTACTACTTGTGCATAGTCGAAAGTAATATCCACGCAAATCACATCAATTCGAGCACGCATAATTTGCTTCACATTTGTACTTCCAAATTTCACTATCCCTTTAAGGATTTTCTGCTCATCATCAATGGATTGATCATCCGTTAATTCCAAAGCTTGACTTAAATCATCAACAGAAAGGTTTTCCGAATTTGTTTTTAATCTCTTTTCAATAATGTTGGTTGATTTAACCAAAACCCAACTTAGTGGTTTCCAAATAAATCTCAAAATTATCATAGGTTTCACCATTCTATTGGCAAAAGATAGGGGCATTCGGTTCGCGTAAACTTTGGGAAGAACCTCCCCAAAAAGAAGGATTAAAAAAGTAATGATCACCACTTGAAAAACAAAACCGATGGTGGGATAATTACTAAAATCAAAGAGACCATTGCTTATAAATGAGGAAAGGATAATTATTCCAACATTAATAAAATTATTGGTGATTAAAATGGTGGCTAACAAGGTTTTAGGACGATCCAAAAGACCCGTTAAATTCTCGTACGCTTGTTTGTTTCTTTGTTTCAGATCATCTAAATCATGAAACCTTAGGGAGAAAAAAGCCACTTCAGAACCACTTGTAAGGGCGGAAATAACCAATAATACCACAAGAATTATCAAGGGAGCAATAAGATTCGGGTCGAAAGCTCTTATTACTTCATTAAAAATGGAAAAACTCGAAGGGTCAGGGTCCAAATTATTTGTGATTAGTTAAACTTAAAATGGAAGATCATCGCCTTCTTCCTTCTCCAATCCAGGATTGGGCTTCTCGGCGGGAGTTGAATTGCTAGTATCATCCCTACGGGTGCTTAACATAGTCATAGTATCAACTTGGATTTCGGTGGAATATCTTTTTTCACCTCTATCATCTTCCCAAGATCTTGTCTTTATTTTTCCTTCAACATAAATTTTATCGCCCTTTTTCAGATATTTTTCAGCTACTTCGGCTAAACCTCTTCTTAAAACTACACTGTGCCATTCAGTTTGACTAACACGTTCATTCGTTTGTCTATTGGTATAGGTTTCTGTTGTAGCCATTGGAAAACGAGCCAAAGAGTTCCCTCCCTCAAAAGTTTTAATTTCAGGATCTTTTCCTAAGTTTCCAATCAACATTACCTTATTTAAAGTTCCGGCCATACCTATTTGGGTTTATAACAAATCTACTAAAATTGACTAAGATTCTAGCGGCAAAGTTAGCTGAATTCTATCTAAGAATATTCGCAAAGGACGAGGAAATCCCAATTCGTTTATTTCCCCTCTGGAAAACCATTTGAACTTCTCGGAGGCTTTACCATTCTGGACTTCAAGTCGGAAAACTCGTGAGAAAATAGTTTGGTGACTCAATTTATGAGGCTTAAGATCCAAAGTTTCTTTTAAGGTTAGGCCTAGTTTATCTAAAATAATTTGTGTTTCTGGCATTTCCAAAAGTTGGTCAAAGCTTAAAATCTCATTTCCTTCTACAAGTGGAAATTGATATAATTTGGACCATATATCTTTTTGCTCTCTTCTTTCCAATGCAACCCCTCCTCTGCTTTCTAAATAGAAAAAATGAAAATACCTGGATCTGTTGTAATTCGTTTTCTTTTTCACCGGTAGGCCCTTCACTCTATCCGTTTTATATGCTACACAGCTATTTTCGAAAACACAATCCATGCAGGAGGGATTTTTGGGAACACATTGAAGCGCTCCAAATTCCATAATGGCTTGATTATAAGTTGCTGGATCCTTTTTATCGAGAAGATCTTGAGCAAGATTCTTGAAATATTTTTTCCCTTCTCCGGAGTTTATGGGAAGGTCAACTCCAAAATACCGACTTAGAAACCGAAAAACATTTCCATCCAAAACAGCATGAGCTTCATTAAAAGCAAAGGACGAAATAGCAGCTGCTGTATATTCTCCTACTCCTTTTAGTTTGATGATTTCAGAATACTGGTCTGGAAAGGTTCCATTTAATTCAGAACAAATGTGTTTTGCAGAAGCTTGTAAATTTCTTGCCCGACTGTAATAACCCAATCCTTCCCAATCTTTCATCAGTTTATCTTCCTCTACCTCAGCAAGGTTAATAATGTTCGGATAGTTTTTTTCGAACTTCAAATAATAGGACAAACCTTGATTCACTCTAGTCTGTTGAAGTATAATTTCCGACAGCCAAATTTTATAAGGATCAGTAGTATTTCGCCATGGTAAATCCCTTTTATGATCAAAATACCATAGGTTTAGACTTTTCCGAAAATGATTTTTTTTCAAAATATTTGTATTTGAAGCAATTAGAAGTGAAAATTTTAAATAATTAGCCTTCTCATTAAAGATAAATCGCCTTATATTTGCAGCCCTCAAATTTACAGAGTTTAACTAATAATAATTATTCAAATGACTAAAGCTGATATTGTAACCAGAATTTCTGACAAGACTGGTATGGAAAAAGCTGACGTACAAGCCACTGTAGAATCTTTCATGAAAGAAGTGAGAAATTCCCTTGAAGCTGGAGACAACGTATACTTAAGAGGTTTTGGAAGCTTTATTATTAAGAAGAGAGCGGAAAAAACGGGTAGAAACATTTCTAAAAACACTACCATCATTATCCCAGCGCACAACATTCCTTCTTTTAAGCCGGCAAAAACTTTTGTTGACGCAGTAAAGAAAAAAGTAAAAGCTTAAATAAAACTTTTTGAAAAAAGGACCAATCATACTCGTTATTTTAGGATTAGGAATCGCCGTAGGTCTCTATTTTGCACCTGTAACTCCTTCCAATGTGGATTCGGATAAGGAAGTTGTAGAAGATGTGGAAAAGACTATTGTTTCGGATGATACGAACCTAAGTCCAGAAGAAAGAGTTGATGCGGCTTTAAAGGAATTGCAAGAAGGATCAACACCTCCAATGCTTGTAATCAAAAAAATTATTGCTGTTGCAGATGAGTACCCAAAAAATGTAAAGGCCCATTTTACTTTAGGTGCACTAGCTATGCAAACAGGTCAATATGAAAAAGCTGTTGGTCGTTTCAACACTGTTTTAGAAGTAGAATCAGAAAACATTAGTGCCTTACAATTTTTAGCCAATGCCCATCTTAATTTGGGGGATACGGCTAATGCAAAAGATTACCTCTCCAAAGCTGCCGGATTAACTACCGACAGTGTACAAGCCTTGGAAATTTCCAATGCAATGGAGAAATTAAATATTAATTAGAAAAAAACATAAGCTCATGCCAAGCGGAAAGAAAAGAAAAAGACATAAGATGGCTACTCACAAACGTAAAAAGCGTTTAAGAAAGAACCGCCACAAGAAAAAGTAAGCTTTGTCTTACTTGAAATTTATTTTTAAGCCATAAAGCACCATTTCTTGGTGCTTTTGGTGCTTATTTTCATTAACGCCCACTATTCAATTTTTGAACAGTGGGTAAAAAAATATTAAGGTGAGTACAGAACTAGTTATAAAGTCACGTACTGCCGATGATGCAGCCATTGCGCTGCTTAGGGATGGTAAGCTTACAGAGCTTCACTATGACAACTCTAATGATTTTGCCGTGGGTGATATTTACCTCGGAAAAATAAAAAAAGTGGTTCCTGGATTGAATGCAGCCTTCGTTGATGTTGGCTACGAGAAAGATGCGTTTTTGCATTACCATGATCTTGGACCACAAATTAGGTCGCTTAGTAAATTCACCAAAAAAACCCTAACCGGCAAACAACGTTGGTCATTAACCGATTTTGATAAGGAAACGGATATTGACAAAAACGGCACAATTGATTCGGTAATTAAAACAGGACAAACTGTTTTAGTACAAATTGCAAAAGAGCCCATTTCTACAAAAGGGCCAAGAATTACTTCCGAACTTTCTCTAGCAGGACGATATATTGTTCTTGTTCCTTTTAGCGACCGCATCAGCGTAAGCTCTAAACTAAGAGACAAGGACGAAAAAGATCGTCTACGTAGACTAATGAAAAGCATCTGCCCTAAAGGTTTTGGTGTAATTGTAAGGACTGCAGCACAAGATTGCTCTGTAGCAGAATTGGATGCAGATTTACAATCTTTAGTAAACAAATGGAAGACATTACACAGGCAAATGCAGCGCTTAAAAGCACCTGCCAGAGCCTTAAGAGAATTAAATAGGGTTTCTGCATTACTGCGTGATATTCTAAACGATTCTTTTAATAGCATTGCCACAGATGATACCGACCTTTCCAAGGAATTAAAAGACTATTTAAAATCAATTGAACCAGGCAAAGAAGATATGGTGAAACTCTACGAAGGTAGAATCCCCATATTTGAACAGTTTGGAATTGAAAGACAAATCAAAGGTTCATTTGGCAGATCTGTTTCCATGGGAAAAGGTGCTTATTTAATTATTGAGCATACCGAGGCCATGCATGTTATTGATGTAAACAGTGGAAACAGAACCAATAGCAATGAAAATCAAGAGGCAAATGCCCTAATGGTCAACATTTCTGCTGCAGAAGAAATTGCAAGACAACTTCGTCTTCGAGATATGGGAGGTATTATTGTTGTTGACTTTATTGATTTGCACAGAGCGGAAAATCGCAAAAAGCTTTTCGAAAAGCTTAAAGAAGTGATGAAATCCGATAGAGCAAAACACAAAATCCTTCCACCAAGTAGATTTGGATTGATTGAGATAACTCGCCAAAGGGTACGTCCTGAAATGAATATCCAAACCAGGGAAAAAAATCCTGATGGAGAAGGTGAAGTAGAAGCTCCAATTTTGATTATTGACGAAATTGAGAATAAACTTGAGCTTATTACTGCACAAGAAAAGGACAAGCAAGTATTTTTACACACCCACCCTTTTATTGCGGCTTACTTAAACCAAGGCTCCTTTTTCAATCCAAGTTTGAGAAAGAAATGGGCTAAAAAGCACAAAAAGACACTGAAAATAACTCCAAGAGATTCTTTTAAATTCTTGGATTACGAATTCTACAATAGTAAGAATGAACTTTATCAGTTTTAATAGGAGCCTCGCAATTGCGGGGCTTTTTTTATGCCAATTGTCGAAGTCCTTCCCCTAAACTCATTGCCACAGCATTACTTAGATTAAAGCTTCTTACTTTTCCTGGAAAGGGAATTTTAACAGCATTATTTTCAAAGCTTTTTAAAAAATCTCTATCCAAGCCAACACTTTCTTTTCCAAAAACCAACCAATCTCCCTTTTGCAATTTCACATCGAAATAGCTTTTTTTGGCCGAAGAGCTAAAAAGAAACATCCTCTTTTTGTCCGACACCTTTTCCAACCAATCCTCTAGGCTGTTATGGATATGCAAATCTAGGTCTGGCCAATAATCCAAGCCAGCCCTTTTTACCCTTTTGTCCGAAATTTCAAAACCCATCTGTCCAACAATATGCAGAGAGCTTAGACTTCCAACACATAATCTTCCAACATTTCCAGTGTTATTGGGAATTTCAGGTTCGATTAAAACAATGTTGAAGTTGGGCATGTGATTTTCCATTTAAAAGATTGCAAATTTAGATTGGCTAAAATATCTATTAATACTCACTGATATTGATGTTTTCACTATTTTCGAAATTCAAATAAAATCGATCCATGAAAAAAAATTACAGTTGGCTTTTGGTTCTAGTTTGCCTAAATGCCTTTGCACAGGAAAATGTAATGACTCCTCAAAAATTATGGGAGCTTGGCAGAGTTAGTCTAGAAACCGTATCGCCTGACAATGAAGAATTTATATTTGGCGTTAGTCATTACGATATTAAAGCAAACAAAGGGAATCGAGACCTATATTCCATGAGTACTAAAGGTGGAGAAGCAAAACAACTCACCTCTGATGCCGGAGGAGAGTATGCTGCTTTTTACTTGATGAAAGGAAGTAAAATTGGATATTCCAAGGGAGGGCAATTCCATTTAATGGATAAGGATGGAAAAAACTCCAAAGCTGTAACCAATATTAAAGGGGGTATGGGAAATATTAATGCCTATGACCTACCCGATGGCCGTGTTGCACTTGTTTTTACAAAATCTGTAAAGTTGGATAAAACGACGAAAGATCTATATCCAAACCTTCCTAAAGCAGAAGCAATGGTAATTGACAATCTAATGTACCGCCATTGGGACAGTTGGAGCGATGCCAGTTACAATCATATTTGCTACGCTTTTTTGGATAAAAACGGGACACCAATTACAAGTTTCACGGATATTATGCCAGCAGAAAAATTTGACTCCCCTGTTAATCCATTTGGAGGAAGCGAATCTTTTACAATGAGTCCTGATGGAAAAACCATTGTTTATGAGGCGAAAAAATTAAAAGGTAAAGATTGGGCAATTAGCACCAACTCCGAATTGTACTCCTATGAAATTGCGACCAATGAAACAACCGTGCTAACGGAAGGAATGGTAGGCTACGACAAAGAACCAAAGTTTTCTCCAGACGGAAAAAAACTTGCATGGATGAGTATGGCTACCGCCGGATTTGAAAGCGATGTGAATGATATTATCATTTATGATTTAAAAAGCAAAAGCAAAACTGCAGTTTTAAGAGAATCTAATTTATACGATACCTATACTTTTCAATCTTACAGTTGGAATGGGAACAATTCAATGGTAACTGGCATTCCAGATGCAGGTTCCAACCAGATTTTTTCGGTGAACCTGAAAAAATTAAAAAAAGGAAAATCTGCCTTTAAAAAACTTAGCAATGGGGACCATAACCACAATCATTTTGAAATTGCTGGGAAAAGTTTAATTCTAGACAGGCAGGATATGAACCATGCTACAGAGGTTTACTCTATAAGTATGAAAAAAGGAGAGACCAAACAATTGACTCATGAAAATGATGAGATTTATGCTAACCTTTCCATCGGTGAAGTGAAAAAAAGAATGATTACCACCACAGATGGAAAAAGTATGTTGACATGGGTTGCCTACCCACCCAATTTTGATCCAACTAAAAAATACCCTACCCTTCTTTATTGCCAAGGAGGACCACAATCTCAGGTTTCTCAGTTTTA
>CAKZNE010000229.1 GCA_937129395.1 uncultured Cryomorphaceae bacterium
AAGCGTAGTATTTCAAGCAATGGAGAGGGCGATTACGGAAAAATTTGATATATTAATACTAGACACGGCTGGTAGAATACATAATAATTCCAACCTTATGGAGCAATTGAAAAAACATATAAAAGTGCTAAAGAAGCAAAAAGCGAAATACCTGTCTATTCGGATGCAAAAGCGGAAGCTATTCAAGCCTTTGGTTTGGACTGGACATTGGATGCTGAATTATACGATAAATATTTGACCAAGTATAAGTTAGATTTGGAAGCATGGAGTGGCGAGTCACATCATTCTTTGCCCGTACCTGCGGTATTTGTGGTGAAAGATGGGACGGTGCAGTTTCAGTATGTGAATCCCAATTATAATACACGCTTGAAGCCGGAGACTTTATTGGCGGTATTGAAGACCCTGTGATTTTATAAAACTAATCCAAATTTTGAGCCTCAGCTACCAATCGTTGCAACATCTGAATATCAGATTTAATTTGTTTTGAATTTTTTGTAATATCCAGTAAAATGAATTTCCAATCATTCCAATTTGTTCTTTGAGGAATATTTTTACATTTGCAGCCCTCAAACGGGATGTAGCTCAGCTCGGTAGAGTACTCGTCTGGGGGACGAGTGGTCGCAGGTTCAAATCCTGTCATCCCGACAAAAAGCTTCGCTTATGCGAGGCTTTTTTTATATTCACCCATGCTTAAAAAGTCATCAAGCAAAATTGCCATGTGGTCGGGGCCTCGGAATATTTCCACGGCCATGATGTATTCTTTTGATCAAAGGCAGGATACACAAGTTTTGGACGAGCCATTTTTTGGTTGTTTTTTGGAAAAAACGGGTTTATGGCGACCATCCAGGGAGGAGGTTTTAAAGAATATGGAACTTTCACCTTCCAAAGTTTTGAAAGAAATTTCTGCTTTCGATTCCAGTCCAAATCTCTTTTTAAAAAATATGGCCAACCATATAGAGGTTATCGACTTAAAAGAAATTGAATCTTTTAAAAATATCATTCTTTTACGTGATCCCAAGAAGGTTTTAAATTCCTTTAGTAAACATATCGAAATACCTTCACAAGTGGATTTAGGCTATATCCATCAAATCAAAATCATTGAACATTTAGATAAAAAAGGACTGCCTTTTATTATTATAAATTCCGATGATGTCTGTGATTTTCCTGAAAATGAACTACAAAAAATTTGTGATTATTTGGAAATCGATTTTGATGGAAATATGCTAAAATGGAAAGCTGGGCCAATTAAGGAAGATGGTGTTTGGGCCAAATACTGGTACCATAATGTTCATAAAAGCACAGGCTTTTCCCCCACGAAAAACACGAACATTGTTTTAAAAAAGGAACTTAAAGAAATTTATGAAGAGGCCAATATTCATTATACTAAAATAGTAAACTACCATGAGTAAATACAATTTACCCGACCCGAGAAATGAAGATTCCTATGTTTATGTAAACGGAATTGTAAAGCGAAAAGACGCTGCGATATCTCCATTTGACTCCATTGTGCAGGGTGGGGATGCTGTATGGGAAGGCTTGAGAGTTTATGAGGGAAAAATATTCCAACTCGAGGAACATTTAGACAGATTATTCAATTCGGCTCATATTCTATGCTTTGAAAATATTCCGAGCAGAGACCATATTAGGCAGGCCATTTTTGAAACCCTAAAGAAAAATGGAATGACAGATGGGGTTCATATTCGTCTTACCTTAAGTAGGGGATTAAAAAGTACATCAGGAATGAATCCTCATTTGAATATTTTTGGATGTACCCTTATTATTCTACCGGAGTATAAAGGCTTTGTATATGGAGAAGACGGTTTAAAACTAATTACATCTTCAGTGAGAAGAAATTCTCCGGCATTTTTGGACTCCAAAATCCACCATAATAATTTGTTAAACAATATACTGGCAAAAATAGAAGGGAATAATTCTGGTGCTGATGATGCTTTGATGTTGGATAATCACGGATTCATTTCTGAGACAAATGCCACCAATATTTTTCTGGTGAACAAGGGAATTATTTACACACCTTTTGCAGATAGTTGCCTTCCTGGTTTTACAAGAGAAAAGATTATCCAAATCGCAAAAGAAAATGGCATCCCTTGTTTTGAAAAGAACTTAAGTTTAGCTGAATTGTACACGGCTGATGAAGCCTTTACAACAGGAACCATGGGAGCCCTAAGTTGGATTAAGGAAGTGGATGGAAGAATAATTGGAAAAGCTATAAAGGGCAATTTATGCCAAAAACTTCAAGATTTATATTCTCAATATGTGGAGGCCGAAGCCGTAGTAATTGGCTGATTGAATTATGATTTTAAAGCTCTAAATCGGGAGCTGTATATTTATCGAGTTTTTAAAAAGGACTAAATAGTGAATTACTGTAGCAATTGCGGAAGCGATCAATTGGAATTTAGTATTCCTCCTTCAGATCATAAACAAAGGTTTTGCTGTTTGAATTGTAAAACCATTCATTACCAAAATCCTACAATGATTGTGGGCTGTATTGTAGAATATGGTTCTAAAATCCTTTTGGCGAAAAGAGGAATTGAACCCAGAAAAAACTATTGGAATTTGGCCTGTGGTTTTATGGAAAATAATGAGACCGCCGAAGAAGGAGCCATTCGAGAAGTTTTTGAAGAAACGGGATTAAAGGTTAAAATTCAATCCTTGCACACCGTTTATTCCGTACCAAAATCAAACCAAGTGTATCTTATTTTTTCTGCTATAGCTGAAGATCCAAATTTTATTTTGACAGAGGAAAGCACTGAAATAGAATTTTTTTCCGAAAATGATATTCCATGGTCGGAAATTGCCTTTAGCAGTAATATCTTTGCCTTGAAAAATTATTTCCAGAAGGGAAATTCAAATAGCTCCAAAGTGTATATTGGAAAATCTCATGTAGGATTATGAAAAAGGCAGATTTAAGTTTGGTTCACGAAATTTTGGCTCCAAAAACGAAAGTGGAAAAGCCACCATTGCTTCTCTTGTTGCATGGCTATGGGAGTCATGAACTAGATTTGTTTTCCTTTGCACCAATGCTAAATGAAAAGTACTTTATTGTAAGTGCCCGAGCACCAATTGCACTTGGATTTGGTGGTTTTGCTTGGTTTGATATTTCTATAGAAAATGGGCTAAAGGTTCGTGATTATGACCAAGCAAAAAACTCATTGATTCTAATTGAGAATTTTATTAAAGAAGTGGAGGATGCCTATGGGGTGGATAGTTCCTTCACGGATTTATTGGGTTTTAGTCAGGGGTGCATGATCAGTTATGCTTTGGCTTTTAATAATCCCAATAAGTACAGAAACGTAATGGCCCTAAGCGGATATGTTTTGAAGGATTTGGTTCCTGAAAAATATAAGGAGATTAATTTAATGAATTTAGATTTCTTTGTTAGCCATGGCTCTATTGATGATGTTCTTCCTATTGAAGGGGCAAGATTATCGGTTGGAATGTTGGAGCAAATGAATGTTTCCCATCAATATAGAGAGTATCCAATTGGACATGGAATAAATCCAGAGAATTTTGCTGATCTTCAAAAATGGCTCAGGGAAAGAAGTTTAATTTAAACTCGGTAGGCATCAACAGCTTTTCGAACACTGCCGTTTTCTTCTAGTAATTTATGGGCAGTTTCATAATCTGTTCCAGTTTCAGCCATCACCATTCTTGTTCCTCGGTCAACTAGCTTGTTATTGCTCAATGCCATATCCACCATTTTGTTGCCTTTTACTCTTCCGAGTTGAATCATAATGGAGGTTGAAATCATATTCAAAACCAATTTTTGAGCGGTACCGGCTTTCATTCGCGTGCTTCCTGTTACAAACTCAGGTCCTACAACTACACAAATGGGAAAATCACTTACAAGTAATACTGGAGCCTCAGAATTGCAAGTAATACAAGCGGTTGCGATTCCATTTTCTTGGCAGGCTTTCAAACCACCAATAACATAAGGTGTAGTTCCCGATGCTGCAATGCCTACCACCATATCTTTTTCAGTGATATTATGCCTTTCAAGATCAAGGAAGGCCTGTTTTGTATCATCCTCGGCAAACTCCACTGCATTTCTAATGGCTTGGTCTCCACCGGCAATCATTCCAACAACCCATCCTGGATCGGCCCCAAATGTTGGAGGTAATTCAGAAGCATCTAATATTCCTAATCGTCCACTAGTTCCTGCCCCAATATAAAATAGACGACCGCCCTTTTTCATTTTTAAAACGGCTGTGTCAACCATAGCTTCAATGGATGGAATTTCAGCCTGAACCGCGACAGCAATTTTTTGATCTTCTTGATTTATTCCGGAAAGAAGTTCATGAACAGACATCTTCTCCAAATTCTCGTGCAAACTATCTTTTTCGGTAGTTCTCATTGATTTAGGAAAGTCTTTTTAATAAAGCCATATAAAATCCATCGGTGGTTTCCGAAGGGTTTATTCTTTGATCTTTTAGGAATTCAAAATTTGGGTTTGTTTCCAAAAATTTCCCTACTTGATCTTCATTTTCCGAACGAAGAAGGGAGCAAGTGGCGTAAACCATTTCTCCACCTACCTTTAGCATTTTAGAATAGCTGCCGATAATTTCTTCTTGAAGGCCGATTACCTTTTCAATAGATTTTGGTTGAAGTTTCCACTTGGTATCAGGGTTTCTTTTTATTACTCCGGTACCAGAACAAGGAACATCTAATAACAATCGATCCGCCCTACCATGTAATCTTTTTATGGTTTTAGTAGATTCTATTGGCTTAATTTCAACATTATGAACCCCGTTTCTTTTGGCTCTTTTTTGGAATTCTTTGAGCTTCCATTCCTCAACATCCATAGCAATGAGGGAACCTTTGTTTTCCATCATAGCCGCCATTTGAAGGGTTTTTCCACCTGCTCCTGCACAAGCGTCAATTACTTTCATTCCAGGACGTACACCTAAAAATTCAGCAATCATTTGAGAACCTCCATCTTGAACTTCAAAATTTCCAGCTTTAAAAAGGGGGTGATTGAATAGGTTTTGCTTTTGCTTGAAAACAATCCCAATTGAATTTTTTTCAAAGGCCTCAATTTCAATTTCTTCCCCGGCAAACTTGGCAATCAATTCCGCTCTCGTGGTTTTTAAGGTATTGGTTCTTCCGATTAGTTTTGCAGGCTGGTTTAAGGCCTTTGCAAGTTTTGGCCATTCTTTACCAAATTCCTCACTTAGCAATTCATCCAACCAAATAGGAAAGGATTGTAAAGAACCTACTTCATTAGGTAAATGTGATTTGGCGACTTTAAAATTAAAATCCCAAATGGATTCAAAACTTCTCCATGTTTCTGGAAGTCCGTAACCTTTACTCAACCAATAAATTCCAAATAGATGGTAAAGCTCAGCCTTTTTTAAGGTGGGTTGTTTGCCATATACTTCCCACAAAAATCTCCACCAGCGGACCATTTCATAAGTAGATTCAGCAATAAATGCTCTATCCTTAGAACCCCATTTGCGATTTGATTTTAATAATCTTTCAATGGCTCTATCGGCGTAAACGCCCTTATCAAAAATGGTTTCCAAGGCTTCCACTACAGCATCAACAAGATTCTTGTGTAGTTTGGGTGAGGATGAGGAATTATTTTTCAACTGTAAAATTGGGTTTTAATAAATGGCCGGGTAGGAGCTAGGATCCGCTTCATTCATTATAGAATAAAGGGATTCAAAAATATCGTCTACACTCGGTTTGGAGAAATAATCCCCATCTGTACCGTAAGCTGGTCTATGTGCCTTTGCACTTATGGTAATTGGTGCACTATCTAAATGAGAATAAGCACCTTGCTCTTCCATTATTTTTTGGAGAATATAAGCACTCGCTCCACCAGGAACATCTTCATCACAAACCACCAAACGATTTGTTTTTTTAACACTTTCCACAATTTCGTGGTTAATGTCAAATGGTAATAAAGACTGGACATCTATTAACTCCACAGAAATATTAAAAGCCGACAGTTTTTCCACAGCCTCTGCTGCAACCCTACAGTTACTTCCGTAAGTAACCATAGTAATGTCACTACCTTCAATAAGTCTTTCAGGAATTCCTAAAGGAGTTCTTATTTCTGAAAGATTGGCTGGCATTTTTTCTTTTAATCGGTAACCATTCAAACATTCTACGATTAAAGCAGGATCATCAGAATCCAACATGGTATTGTAAAAACCTGCAGCTTGAGTCATATTACGAGGTACCAAAACATGGATTCCTCTAAGTGCATTGATAATTGGTCCCATTGGAGAACCACTAGTCCAAATCCCTTCCAGTCGATGTCCTCTGGTTCGAAGAATTAAAGGGGCTTTTTGACCACCTTTTGTCCTGTATTGAAGAGTTGCCAAATCATCGCTCATTATTTGAAGCGCATAAAGCAAATAATCTAAATATTGAATTTCCGCAATTGGCCTTAAACCACGCATGGCCATTCCAATACCCTGTCCTAATATAGTAGCCTCACGAATTCCTGTATCAAAGACACGCCCTTCACCGTGCTTGTCTTGCAATCCTTCTAATCCTTGGTTTACATCTCCAATTTTTCCACTATCCTCGCCAAAAACCAAAACTTCTGGTCTTTCGCTTAAAATCCTATCAAAATTATCCCTCAGAATTATTCGAGCATCTACGTTTTTAGATTCCTCATTAAAATCAGGCTCTACCAGGTCAATACGCATTGGACTTTCTACAGATTGACTATGCAAATAATCGTTGTATCGGTCTTTATTGGCAACCATAGCAGAAGAAATCCATTGATTTAGCTCTGCCTTTCGTGGGTGATGAACTCCAATTAAATGGTGCATTGCAATCCTCGCCGAAGAAACAGAGTCTCTTCTCAATGGATCAGGTTTGGTTTTTATTTCCTGGGCAATCTTTTTTAACAATTCTGGGTTCGAAGATGAATCTGCCAATTCTTCAATAAGGTTGGCAACCTCCGTCATTTCTGCTTTTATAGGCTCTAAAAACTCATTCCAAGCTGCCGCTTTTGAGGTCCGCGCGACTTTTTTCGCAGCTTTTTCAATCTCTTCAATCTCTTCGTCAGTTGCCACGGAATGTTGAACCATCCACTCCTTCATTTTTTTGATACAATCAAATTCCTGTTCCCATTTTAAGCGGGCCCCATTCTTATATCTTTCATGAGATCCGGATGTGGAATGACCTTGAGGTTGGGTAAGTTCGTTAACATGAACCATTACAGGAACATGTTCTTCACGAGCTATTTTGTCGGCCTTTTTATATGCTTCCAAAAGCTCCATATAATTCCAACCTTTAACTCGTATAATTTCGTAACCCTTATCATCACCGTTTCGCTGAAAACCTTTTAAGATTTCCGAAATATTTTCCTTTGTTGTTTGGTATTTGCTGTGAACCGAAATTCCATAGTCATCATCCCAAATGGAAATAACCATAGGAACTTGAAGAACTCCTGCCGCATTTATTGTCTCGAAAAATAAGCCTTCACTGGTAGATGCATTTCCAATGGTTCCCCAGGCAATTTCGTCACCATTAGTTGAAAAATTAGTCCAATCCTTTAGTTCCTTATTCTCCCTATATACTTTGGAGGCCTCTGCTAGTCCTAATAACCTGGGCATTTGTCCGGCTGTAGGGGAAATATCTGCAGAGGAGTTTTTTTGTTGTGTTAAATTTTTCCAGCTACCATCTTCATTTAAACTTCTGGTTGCAAAATGTCCATTCATTTGCCTTCCGGCTGATGCGGGTTCATTTTTTAAATCTGTATCTGCATAAAGGCTTGCAAAAAACTGTTGGGTAGTTAATTCACCGATAGCCATCATAAAGGTTTGATCTCTATAATAACCCGATCTAAAATCTCCATTTTTAAAAACTTTGGACCAAGCAACTTGAGCCAATTCTTTTCCGTCACCAAAAATTCCAAATTTGGCCTTTCCAGTTAAAACTTCGCGACGGCCAATTAAACTGGCTTCGCGACTTTCAATTACTAAAGCATAGTCATTTTTTACACTTTGTTTAAATTCCTCAAAAGAAATTTCTCCGGCTTTAGTTTTTGAATCGCTTATACTCATAAATAAATGCTTTTTTGGGGTTTGCAAAGGTAGCCAAAAAGCCAGTATGAACACAAGCTTGCTTACTAGGCTAAATTCTCAGACGCCTCCAACTATTTTGGCGGTTAAAATCCTTAAAAATCAGGTGTTTTACCAGAAGTTGAACCTGTTAATAATAACCTCTTCGGATTCTTTCGATGATTTCGCTTGGATCCAAATTAAAAACAAAACGCAGGCTTTGCAGATATCCTGGACTGGTAAGGAAATTGGTATTGTGGTTTTTAATGGGTAAATACAATTCTAAAAAGTCAGTAAAAACAGAAACTCTAAGACCATAATCCCAATACAACTTATCAAAACTATCAGCCACTCCAACATCTCCATATAAGCCAATTGAAGGTCTTAATCCTTTATATCTAAATGGGGTGACTAATGGTAGACTTAAATTGGAAGCAAAAAGATAGCTATTCGCATAAACTCCAGTAGGGCCTTTAAACCCACCCTCAGAGGTAAAAAATTGTTGACTCCATATTCCGCTTTTATCCGATCTTCCAATTAGTTCATAATCAAACAAATAATCTTGAGTTCCGCTTAAACCCAAACTAAATGGGGTTGGAGGATCATCCGGTCCACCTAGGGTATTATTGAGGAAAACACCTCCAAAATTTCTCCAAATCAACCAATGTTTATTGGGTAACATCCATCTAAGATCTAGGCTACTGCTCAACAAGCTATACTCGCTACCAATTTGAAAATCAGAAACTAGTGTAATTGGTTTTAATAGATTGATGTTTTCTAAAGTATAGGTTACAGAGGCAAGGTTATATCCATCATAATTCCTAGGCGAATTGAGATCGTCTATATCTTGTAATTCCTCTTGTTGCAATACAATCCCTCGAAATCGGAGTCTTTGAAGGACATTGCTTTCGGCATAATTTCTCCTAAAAAACAGATTTAGGGAAGGGGAAAATCTAAAAAACCCTAAATCCTCAGCATAGTGATTGTATCTAGTGTAAAAGCCTGTGGAAACCCGATGAAATGGACCTTTGGAAGGGGTGAAATTCCAAAGGCTACTAAAGGATCCTGTTAAGGTATTGGTTCCTGTACTGTATTCTGGTTCAAGTCGGTATTCGAAAGGTTTTCTCACAAAAGCTACCGAACGATTATGAAGCTGTACACTTAATAATAGTTTATCGTAATTGTTGTAATTAAAAGCAGGCATCCAATAGATTTGGGATTTGCTTGGATTTTCGAAACTATTGAAAAATTGAAGTCGAACCGGCTCCACTCTTTTCAAAATTCCTTTGGTTCGAATGGAATTGTTTTTTTGAGAATATTCCGGTGCTGTTCGGTGTTTGTTGAGTACAACTTTATCAAATTTATCATGGTAGGTTTGCAATGACTTTTTCCCAGTATGCCCTTCAAACCATTCGGTAATAACTTCTTCACCATCCTTGTATCCTGTTAGAGAAAATGGAATGGCCAAGGTCTTATTGTTTACTATTGTTGCTGTGCTAACAGTAGAACAGTAGTCAGTTTTAAGAATTTGATAATCGTGCTCTTGATCTGTTTTCACCAAGCTTTCAAAAAACCAATCTAAATCTCTAAAGACAAAAAATTTAAAGGCGCTTTTCAGGTCTTTTGAGCTAGTATTTGGGTTATTTCGATTTTCTAAATAGAAACGATTCATGGATCTCCGAAAATTTCTTTTGCCACAATATGCTTCTAGGTGACTAAGACTTAAAAAGGTTTTTGCTTGGGTAATGGCCTCGTAATTTAGTCTACTTAAAGAATCTGCAGGAGTGCTCATGGATTGATCCAAACCTTGGCGAGCGATATAAAGCCACAAGAATTGGTTTTGATATCCGTATTCGAATTCATCCAAATCGAATATTTTTCCTATTATTTGAAAACTGGTGAGGGGCAACCATTTCTTTTCAGGATATTCTTCTCTGATAAATTCATATTTGTAATAATAGGGTAGACCTCTGGCCAACCAAACCTCTTTAAAACCGTTGGGGCTCATCTCATACCTAAAAATCTGTTCTGCTCGAGCATGAGTTAAATCATTGGCAAAATCGAAGGTTGATTTTGGATAATTTATACTTAAAACCCCATCGCTTTGAAATTCTCCAACCTTATTTTTTAAAATCACCAAATTGTAAGTTTTAGGGAATTCACTGGCAAATTGTGACTCGAAAAAGGAATTGGTTTTTTGATCTAGGCCAGGAAGTATAGATTGTAGATAAGGATCTTTATAAGTACTGAAAAGACGAATGGAATCATTGATTTTATGTTCGGAAAAAGTTTTGGAAAGATAAAATTGCAAATTGCTGCGAGAGGGGTGGGAAAACTTGAAATTTACTTTTCCATTATCCGATAAGTCAAAGCCCTTAGATCTAAGATTCGAGGCAATTTTATAATTTGAATCTGCTTTAAGTTCCACCTCAAAACTATCTTTAGCATGGTACCAATCGCTTTGAAAAGTTACGGGGTTTAAGTGCCATTTTTGCCCGTCGTAGTTTGCTAGTCGTGGCAACCAATCTATTATTCTGTACACTTCGCCATCAAAGCCAATTCCTGTAAAAGCGGCATTGGGTAATTGAATTTCAAATTGAATTTTTAGTTTTTCTGAATCTTTTTTTAGAGGTATTCCTGCAAATTCACAGTCTGTACAGGGGACAAAATCTTCCCCGTCAAGTTTGAGGCTTTCAATCTTTATAAAACCCTTTTGCTTTTCTTCGGCATAATACAATCTAATATTCTGAAAATCTATGAATTGCTTTTGTACAAAAGAAGCCTTCCATTCCATTGACCGAGGAGGTAAATGGATAAAAAGGCTATCCGTGTTTTGGTAGTATTCGGACTTTAGATCAAGCTCAAGAGACCCACGTAAAATATGTAGACTATCATCTAATTCCAATTGGAATTGATAGTGGTTGTTTTGGGCAGAGGCCATTTGTAAAAAGCCAAAAAATAAGAGAAGGGTGAGTCTTCGCAATGTCTTAATTTTCGGCAAATATAGGGGAGTTGAAATAGATTAGAGCTTTTGGAGCAAATGAATAAAGTTTGATTTGAATAAAACAAAAAAATCGCCACAAGGACGATTTAATTGCTGTTTTGGTTAATTTCTTAAACTCTATCGTAATCGTTTTCATGACTGAGAAGCATGAAAACTCTTGATGAAAAGTGATTTTTTTGAATTGACGCTTGAGAAAGTTCCAAATCTTCAATATCCTCTTTTACTTCATCTTCTATAGGTTCAACCCCTTCAATATCATCTGAACTTTCTTCAAAATCATCAATGGTTTCTTCCTCCTCTTCTGTATAGGAATCCGTAATAGGACAATCTGTGCATTTTAAACCTTTGTTGGTCATTATCCATTCATGGTTAACCATATCATAATCCCAATAATCATTAAGGTTTTTAATATCCCAAATAAGGTCCACCATATTTTCATTTAAAAATACTCTTGTTCCAATGGGCAGATAAAGTGTAAGATTTACTTCTTGTGCACGGTAACGAAATTCTCGTCCTATGGAAAAATAGGAATCAAAAGTTAGTACTGAATCATTTACTTGACTAAAAGTATAGTTTACATTTTCGGCATTATTCCTTGCAGCTCGTCTAGTGTTTCCTTCAGATCTGATATGGCTTTTCATTTTTAAATTTCCATCCTGGGATTTTTTAATATCTAGTTGTACCCGGGTAAATAAATTTCCAGACGGAGTTTGTAACCATTTTAAGTTAAAATCCGTTTCCTTAAACCTTTCATAAATTTGGTCTTCATTAATATTTAAATATAAAATCGAAGAATTGTCATCAAGCTCTTGGTAATTAGTGTAGTAGGAGCTTCTATCGAATTCCAATCCCAACCGAATCCCAGAAACCAAAACCATAATAAAACCTACAATCGCAATCCCTGTAAGTCCGGACCTTGCGGTTCTACCCAATGGATCTAGTTTAAAAATGATTCGTACTCCCAAATAGATAATCATTACCAATGGTGCCATTACAAGGAGTAAAATTCCAAGTATTAGTATAAGTACCTAAAGTTGGACAATTATTAGAAGGAACAAAATTAGATGAAGAACAAAAAGAATTTATCATTGTGCTTTCTGGCAGTTTAGATGTTGTTCTTTTTGATGGAGAAAAAGAAGTTTTTTCTGCAATATTTGGTAAATGTTCAAACAATTCGGGTGGTATAATTGGTCCAATACTCAAGGGTAAAATTGGATTTTCAAGAGCATTAAAACCTATGGTAGAAACATTATTTTGAGTTATATAATTTACCGTTATCCATCCTGTTGTAAGCCAGCTAAAAAAACCAATAGTTACCTTCTCTTCGTCTATCCCTTTTTCTATTGCATTAAGTAAACCTACTCGCAATACTTCAAATGAACCATTAAACATAGAATTACTAGTTTCTGCTACCATTTTATTCATAGGACGCACCTCGAATTGAAATACTATGTCTCTTAGGGAATCATCGCCATTTAAAAAGTCAATAAGATTTTTTGGTATATCTAATAGATGGTGTGATAATCTACAGCTAATGTGTTTAACATAGTATTTTAATAATCTGTTAAACTTAGATTTCCATTCTTTTCCAAAGACTAGCCTCAAATCAATATATTCATTCTTCATAGCTTGAATGAAAAACGGCTGTATATTTTTAATGAATTCATCATAAGCATTGTCAAAAGAGCTACTTCTTGAATTATTACAGTTTGCACAAAGGTTAGCCTCCCATTTTACAAATTTAGAATTGGGACCTTGAACTCTTTGCTGTTTCACACCATCGTCTATAATTTGGAATGATGTTTTAGGATTATTTGAACTACTAAAAACACGTTTAAGGTCTGATTTCTTAAATAGGTGTTCTCTTGAGTCTCCTTTTTCCTTACACCACCAACAATCTTTTTGCCTATTCTTCATTAAAATTCAACTTACTTAACTAAACCATACTACAAAAATCAAAAAAGCCAATCGCCTGCAAATCCTTTTTCAATCCCGCTAACTGCTTTTTGCTCAACGGTTTCAAGGGCGAACGAAACCACCCACAATCCACCCCAATCAATTTCATAAACCCTTTACCCGCCTCATTGCCACCATATTTCACCAATAGCTGAACTACTTCAACTGCTTTGAATTGTAATTTTCGGGCTTTTTCCATCTTTCCTTTCTGAAAAGCTTTTATCACTTGATTGTAGAGTGGGGCAGCATAATTATACGTACTTCCTACACCACCATCTGCCCCCGCAGCTAAGCCAGATAATAGAGCCTCATCCACTCCCCATAGTATATTGTATTTCCTATTTTTGAAATTGAC